>NZ_JACVZJ010000057.1:0-435 GCF_017151945.1 Staphylococcus sp. EG-SA-10 | reverse complement strand
GAAGTCGTAACAAGGTAGCCGTATCGGAAGGTGCGGCTGGATCACCTCCTTTCTAAGGATATATTCGGAACATCTTCTTCAGAAGATGCGGAATAACGTGACATATTGTATTCAGTTTTGAATGTTTGTTCATTCAAATTAATGGGCCTATAGCTCAGCTGGTTAGAGCGCACGCCTGATAAGCGTGAGGTCGGTGGTTCGAGTCCACTTAGGCCCACCATTAATTTAATACCTGTTTGGGGGCTTAGCTCAGCTGGGAGAGCGCCTGCTTTGCACGCAGGAGGTCAGCGGTTCGATCCCGCTAGTCTCCACCATTATTTGTACATTGAAAACTAGATAAGTAAGTAAAATATAGATTTTACCAAGCAAAACCGAGTGAATAAAGAGTTTTAAATAAGCTTGAATTCATAAGAAATAATCGCTAGTGTTCGAAAG
>NZ_JACVZJ010000056.1:0-439 GCF_017151945.1 Staphylococcus sp. EG-SA-10 | reverse complement strand
GTTTAAGAAATCAACAACTTTACGATAAATAGTGATTGCTTCGTCATTAGGTCTACGATCAAAATCATGCTCGTTTTTAATCACGCGTTCAAATGTTGAATGTGGAACATGATTCATGATATGTTCGCTTTCCTCAACGGGAACATCATAATCGCCATTACAATGCGCAATGAAAACAGGTGGAAGTGTTTTAAGTTCATCTGGTGCAATATTATATTTTGAATCAGTATAATCAGCAATGTTAATCATATTTATCCATTTACCTGTGCCACGTGCATAAACGTAGATTAAAAAACGTTGTGCGATTTGATCTTGAACAACCGGTGTTGGTGAAGTGAGTTGTGCAATCATTGTTTCGTTTATGCTTTGAGCTATTTTTGCGTAATAACTATTAGTTGTTTTAAAAGGTTCAGTGTTGATGCGACTATAACCATAAAAA
>NZ_JACVZJ010000055.1:0-443 GCF_017151945.1 Staphylococcus sp. EG-SA-10 | reverse complement strand
CTGTATTGATACTTTGATACCTTGTCTTTCTTACTTTAATATGACGGTGATCTTGCTCAATGAGGTTATTCAGATATTTCGATGTACAATGACAGTCAGGTTTAAGTTTAAAAGCTTTAATTACTTTAGCCATTGCTACCTTCGTTGAAGGTGCCTGATCTGTAATTACCTTTTGAGGTTTACCAAATTGTTTAATGAGACGTTTGATAAACGCATATGCTGAATGATTATCTCGTTGCTTACGCAACCAAATATCTAATGTATGTCCCTCTGCATCAATGGCACGATATAAATAGCTCCATTTTCCTTTTATTTTGATGTACGTCTCATCAATACGCCATTTGTAATAAGCTTTTTTATGCTTTTTCTTCCAAATTTGATACAAAATTGGGGCATATTCTTGAACCCAACGGTAGACCGTTGAATGATGAACGTTTACACCA
>NZ_JACVZJ010000054.1:0-446 GCF_017151945.1 Staphylococcus sp. EG-SA-10 | reverse complement strand
ATACACAACACCACGATATGAAAAAGCGTATGAAATACCGAAAGAACAACTAAAAGAAAAAGATGGACATCACCAAGTTTTCATCGAACCTATTACTGAAGGTTCAGGTATTATTAAAGGTCATACGTCTGTAAAAGGTAAAGTTGCTCTATCTATTAATAATAAATTTATTAATTTTGAAGAAAGAGCTAAAGATGGAATTAGTAAAGAAGATACTAAAGCTAGTTCCGATGGTGTTTGGATGCCTATTAATGAAAAAGGATATTTTGATTTTGATTTCAAAAAAAATCCTTTTGATAACTTAGAGTTAAAGAAAAATGATGAAATCTCATTAACATTTGCACCTGATGATGAAGATGAAGCATTGAAGTCATTAATTTTCAAAACTAAAGTAACGAGTTTAGAAGATATTGATAAAGCAGAAACTAAATATGACCATACTAAAG
>NZ_JACVZJ010000053.1:0-462 GCF_017151945.1 Staphylococcus sp. EG-SA-10 | reverse complement strand
GTAACCTTTTAGGAGCTAGCCGTCGAAGGTGGGACAAATGATTGGGGTGAAGTCGTAACAAGGTAGCCGTATCGGAAGGTGCGGCTGGATCACCTCCTTTCTAAGGATATATTCGGAACATCTTCTTTAGAAGATGCGGAATAACGTGACATATTGTATTCAGTTTTGAATGTTTATTTAACATTCAAATATTTTTTGGTTAAAGCGATATTGCTTATGAAAATAAAGCAGTATGCGAGCGCTTGACAATCTATTCTTTTTAAAGAAAGCGGTTGTCAGACAATGCATTGAGAAAAATTAAAGCGGAGTTTACTTTTGTAAATGAGCATTTGATTTTTTGAAAATAAAGCAGTATGCGAGCGCTTGACTAAAAAGAAATTGTACATTGAAAACTAGATAAGTAAGTAAAATATAGATTTTACCAAGCAAAACCGAGTGAATAAAGAGTTTTAAATAAGCTTG
>NZ_JACVZJ010000052.1:0-485 GCF_017151945.1 Staphylococcus sp. EG-SA-10 | reverse complement strand
GAATATATATGAGGGATTACATGGAGATAGAAATTAAATTTAATGAAGTGTTTAATGCGCCGATGGGGTCGCCCCGTCCACGCTTTCGTAAAACAGGTAGATTTGTTCAAACTTACATGCCAACGTCTTACACAAAGCATAAAGCGTATATACAAGGGCAAATGCCTAAGTTAAATCTAGAGCGCGCACTAAAAATCGAATTAGACTTTTACTTTCCATTGCTTAAATCGTGGTCGAAGAAAAAGAAAAGCGAAATGGTTGGGCAGTATAAAGTGACTAAGCCGGATATCGACAACTTAATTAAAACGGTATTAGATGCTTGTAATGGCCATGTATGGAAAGACGATAACCAAATTGCAGAAATAACTAGCTCAAAGCGTTATGGAATTGAGCCCAAAATAATCATACGAATAGAAGAAATATAAGAGGTGGATAAAATGGCGAGAAAAGCAAGGATTGTAACAATAAATGATAAACCATATAGG
>NZ_JACVZJ010000051.1:0-490 GCF_017151945.1 Staphylococcus sp. EG-SA-10 | reverse complement strand
AGCCAGTACCTCGCCGGTGGCCGGGTTGGTGGTATGAAAATAGTCTGCGCCGGCAACGTTTTTACCGTTGATCCAATGGTTAATTTTTTTCATGACAGTGTCTCCTCATACGCTTGCTGGCTGATGATATGGTTGACCAGGCGGCCCACGCCCTCGACTTCAACGATCACCTCGTCGCCTGGCACCACGTCGGACAGCCCCTTCGGCGTGCCGGTGGCGATCATGTCGCCCGGTTGCAGGGTCATAAATTCGCTTAAGTAAGCGATGAGAAACGGGATGCTGAAGATCAGATCGGCGGTGGTGCCCTGCTGGCGCAGCTCGCCGTTGACCCAGGTGCGCAGCGCCAGATTATGCGGATCCGGGATCGCCTCTTTGCCGACGATCCACGGGCCGATCGGCGTCAGGGTGTCGCGGCTTTTCACCCGCAGGTTCGGCCGATAGTAGTTTTCCAGATAGTCGCGGATCGCGTAGTCGTTGCACACGGTATAGC
>NZ_JACVZJ010000050.1:0-529 GCF_017151945.1 Staphylococcus sp. EG-SA-10 | reverse complement strand
TCAGTGTAAAATGTACTTGGGTCATGTAAAAGTCCTCCTGGGTATGTTTTTGTCGTTAAAAACATTGTACCGTAAAAGGACTGTTATATGGCCTTTTTACTTTTACACAATTATACGGACTTTATCTTAAAATTAGCTTGAAAGATGGCAGTTTTTATAACCTTGATTTAAGATTTAAATTAAAATTTAAATATATGGGGGAAGTCATAGAAAGCAAACAAATTAAAGATATTGAAGTTAACTTAAAGTAAATAATTACGAATAATAAAAAATAATTGAAGCGGCTTAACGATGAAAAGTAAATTGATGCGCATACCTTATAAAAAGGATGCATCAATCGATATCGTCGTTAAGCCGTTTTGGTTTGCGTTTCATGAATCCTATCTCAATCTCCATGAATATAAAATTTCCACCACCAACATCAAAATTCTCAACATCGCAACATAGCCAAATGTTATAATAAATCTATTACACAAAGAGATAAATTACTTATTCAAAGGCGGAGGAATCACATGTCTATTACTGAAAA
>NZ_JACVZJ010000004.1:0-180999 GCF_017151945.1 Staphylococcus sp. EG-SA-10 | reverse complement strand
ACATTCATATGTCTGGTGACTATAGCAAGGAGGTCACACCTGTTCCCATGCCGAACACAGAAGTTAAGCTCCTTAGCGTCGATGGTAGTCGAACTTACGTTCCGCTAGAGTAGAACGTTGCCAGGCAAGTTGAGACCGTAAGGTCTCTTTTTTTATGTCTGAAGTTACATAGTAAAAAGCAAACACAAAGAAAGATGGCTTGGCGAAGTGAAAACGTTTGAATCTGACGAAACGAGAAAAGAGCGCAACGAGTTTAGCAGAGCTAAATGAGTAAGCGAGAGCCGAAGAAGAGGAAAGAAGCAAGCGATTGTCACAAGTCAAGAAAGGTTCTTAGCGACGATGGTAGCCAACTTACGTTCCGCTAGAGTAGAACGTTGCCAGGCAAGTTGAGACCGCAAGGTCTCTTTTTTTATGTCTAAAGTTACATAGTAAAAAGTTAACACAAAGAAAAATGGCTTGACGAAGTGAAAACGTTTGAATCTGACGAAACGAGAAAAGAGCGCAACGAGTTTAGTAGAGCTAAATGAGTAAGCGAGAGCCGAAGGAGAGGAAAGAAGCAAGCGATTGTCACAAGTCAAGAAAGGTCTTTAGCGACGATGGTAGCCAACTTACGTTCCGCTAGAGTAGAACGTTGCCAGGCAAGTTGAGACCGCAAGGTCTCTTTTTTTTATGACTAAAGTAGCAAAGTAAAAAAGTAAAGACAAAGAAGATTTTAGGCTCAAAGAAATATACGATGGTATACAAAGCGTGCAACCTCAATAATGTAAAGCATAATAAAAAGCAGTCATAAGATGATTTCAATTAGAAATCAATTTATGACTGCTTTTCTTAATATGTGTTAAATTAACAATGAATATAACATCTTATTTTCATTAATATAAATATTGGAAGGATCGAAATGATTTACACGTTGTTTGAGTTGTATTAAATCATCATGATCTTTAAGTTGAATACCAATAATGACAGTACCTGTATTTTGAGAAGATTTTTTTAAGTATTCAAATTTAGTAATATCGTCTTGAGGTCCTAACACGTCATTTACAAATTCTCTCAATGCACCTGGACGTTGAGGGAAATTTAAGATAAAGTAATGCTTCATTTCTTCGTATAGTAATGAACGTTCTTCAATTTCTTTCATTCGATTAATATCATTATTACCACCACTAATGACACAAACCACTGTTTTACCTTTAATATGATCTTTATAGTTTTCAAGCGCACTTACACTTAAAGCGCCAGCGGGTTCTGCTACTATTGCTTGTTTTGAATACATATCCAAAATTGTTGAACATACAGCACCTTCATCTACTTGTACGTAGTTATCTACATTTTTTTTGGCAATTTCAAAAGTAATATCGCCAACTCTGGCTACAGAAGCTCCATCGACAAATTTATCGATATTAGGTAATGTGATAACCTGATTATTTACGACAACAGATTCATACATACTACTAGCACCTGAAGGTTCAACTCCGATAATTTTTGTGTTGGGAGAATAGGATTTAAAATAGGTACTAATACCTGAAATTAAACCGCCACCACCAATTGCGGCAAATAGATAATCAAAGTTAACATTGTCAGACTTTGCTTGTTCTAGCATTTCTTTAGCAAGCGTACCTTGTCCAGAAATTGTATGAACATTATTGAATGGATCTATAAAGTTCATTTGATGTTCACTTGTATAAGTTAAAGCTTCAGCTAAACAGTGATCAAATGTATCACCAGTGAGTACAACTTCAACGTTACTATTTCCAAAGAACTTTACTTGATTTACCTTTTGTAAAGGTGTAGTGACTGGCATAAAGATAACAGCGTTTAAATTAAGTTTTTTAGCTGTATAGGCAACACCTTGAGCATGATTACCTGCACTCGCACATGTAATACCTTTACTTTTAGCTTCATCTGATAAAACAGAAATAGCGTTGTAAGCACCTCTTAATTTAAAAGAACGTACCCATTGTAAATCTTCTCGTTTTAAATAAACTTTACAATCATACTTTTGAGATAAGTAATGGTCTAATTGTAAAGGTGTTTCTTTGACAATATCTTTAAGTCTTAAAAATGCTTCATCGATATCTTTCGTAGAAACTGTTGTTTTGACTGTCATAATATTCAACTCCCTTAAAGTGATTTTTCATATTTTTCTATTAATGATTCATATTGTAGGGTGATTGCAATGTCATCTAAGCCATTTACAAGTTTATTCTTCCAAGTTTCATCAATTTCAAAATGGAAACTCTTGTCTGGTGATGACACAGTTTGATTTGGTAAATCGACCTCAATTTCAACATATTTCGCAAGATGTTCACGTGCATTTTTTTCTAAAACAATTGGTAACATTGCATTTTTTGTACAATTCATATAAAAAATGTCGCTGAAACTTCCTGCAATAATAATATGAAAGCCATAGTCCTTAAGTGCCCAAGCTGCATGTTCACGACTTGAACCACATCCGAAATTATCTCCAGTAATTAATATGGATGCACCTTTATATTGAGGCTTATTTGGATTGAAATCAGGATTATCTGAACCATCAGGTAAGTACCGCCATTCATCAAAAGCAAATGGACCAAAGCCACTTTTTGAAATACGCTTTAAGTGTACTTTAGGAATGATTTGATCTGTATCGATATTATCGTTGAAAAGAGGGACTATTTTACCTTTATATGTTGTAATAGGTTTGATTGCTGCCATTTAAACAACCACCTTTCTTACGTCCACAAATTTACCATGAATAGCTGCTGCTGCTGCCATAGCAGGGGATACTAAATGTGTTCTAGCACCTTTGCCTTGTCGTCCTTCGAAGTTTCGATTACTTGTAGATGCACAATGTACACCCTCAGGTACTTGGTCAGGATTCATGCCTAAACACATTGAACATCCTGGTTCACGCCATTCAAATCCTGCATTTTTAAAAATAGTATCTAGACCTAATTTTTCAGCTTCTTTTTTTACTGTACGAGAACCTGGTACGACAATAGCTATAATATTTGGGTGAACTTTATTTCCTTTAACAATATGACTAGCTTCAATCAAATCTGATAGTCTAGCATTTGTACATGAACCGAGGAAAACATAACCTAAATCGATATCTTCAGCTTTTTGTCCTGGTTCTAACCCCATATAATCATACGCACGTTGATCGTTGATATCACTGATTTCAGGGAATGGTTCACTGAAATTAACACCCATTTCAGGATTAGTTCCCCATGTCACTTGAGGTTCTAATGTTGAAACATCAAGTTCAATTACACGATCAAATATCGCGTCGTCATCAGAATATAGCTCACGCCACTTATCAACTGATTTAGCGAAGTTATCGGCAAATGGTCTCCCTTTAACATATTCAAATGTTATATCATCAGGTTGGATTATGCCGTATTTGGCACCACCTTCGATAGCCATGTTACAAATAGTCATTCGACCGTCCATTGAAAGGTTTTTAATTGTTTCGCCAGTAAATTCCAAAGCATAGCCTGTACCAAAATCAACACCATACGTTTTAATTAAATGCAGAATAATGTCCTTAGCATAGACGCCTGTTGGTAAGGTACCATTAATATCGATTTTTAAGTTTTTGGGTTTTGTTTGCCATAGCGTTTGAGTTGCGAAAACATGTTCAACTTCACTTGTTCCAATTCCAAATGCAATAGCACCAAATGCTCCATGTGTTGCTGTGTGAGAGTCACCGCAAACGATTGTTTTGCCAGGCTGTGTAAGTCCTGTCTCAGGTCCTACCATGTGAACAATACCTTGTTCATCAGAACCCATATCAAAAATATGCACCCCAAAATCTATGGCGTTTTTTTGTAATGTTGTGATTTGTTTGTTTGCAATTTCATCTTTAATATTGAAAATATCAATAGTAGGAACATTGTGATCGAGTGTTGCAAATGTTAAATCTGGGCGTCTTAATTTTCTGTTTTGAAGCCTAAGTCCTTCAAATGCTTGAGGAGAAGTAACTTCATGTATAAGGTGTAAATCAATGTATAATAGTTGCGGTTCGCCCAATTTTCCGTATAACACATGTCTGTTCCACACCTTGTCAAATAATGTTTGACCCATTTACATCTCCCCCTTAGTTATTCAATTTTTGAGATAGAATTTCGAAAATATCAGTAGTATTCAGTTTGCCGCCTAAATCTGCTGTCGTTTGCCCATGTTCAATCATGTTAAAAATATGTTGTTCTAATTCATCTGCAGCATCTGGTTGATTTAAGCTTTCACGTAAACACATCGCTAAAGATAGAATCATTCCAAATGGATTGGCAACGTTTTTACCTGCAATATCTGGTGCTGATCCATGAATAGGCTCATACAATCTTGGACCATCGTTACTAAAACTAGCAGAAGGTGATAAACCAAGTGAACCAGGAATCACTGAAGCTTCATCACTTAAAATATCACCAAATAAGTTTTCACAAACGATGACGTCAAATTGTTTTGGATTTGTGATTAAATGCATACTACAAGCATCAACAAGTAAGTGATTTACTGTTACTTCTGGATATAATTGACTCACTTCATTTACGACTTTGCGCCACAATTTACTAGAAGCTAATACATTTTCTTTATCAACTGATGTTAGTTTTCCTCGTCTTGAAGCGGCCAATTTAAATGCTACGTGAACAATGCGTTCTATTTCTTCTCTTGTATAAGTAAGAGAATCTAAGGCCTCGTGATTATTAAAATGTCTAGGTTCTCCAAAATAAATACCACTTGTCAATTCACGGACTATAACTAAATCTGTGCCTTCAACGCGTTCTTGCTTTAAAGGTGATAAAGAACTAGCGCCTTTGACAACGGTAGTGGGGCGTATATTTGCAAATAAATTTAATGATTTACGTAATTTTAATAATCCTTGTTCTGGTCGATTGTTAGGATCTGTCCATTTAGGTCCACCGATTGCACCCAGTAAAATAGCATCTGCTCTTTTACACGCATTTAAGGTTTTCTCAGTTAAAGGCTCGCCGAATGTATCAATAGAGGCACCACCAAATTCGTGGTGCTCTATTTGATAATTAAAGTTATATTTATTACTTATAATTTCAAGCAATGATAGAGATCCGTTCAAAATTTCTGGACCGATTCCATCACCAGGTAGGGCAACAATGTTATAAGTCATAATTAATTACCTACCTTTTCAACATTTTCAGCTGCAAATTTAGCATGTGCTTCTACGTATGCTTTACAAGAGGCTTGTAAAATATCATGATCAATACCAAAGCCATTGACAGTCTTACCTTCAATCAATAAATTTACATGTACTTCTGCTTGGGCATCAGTACCTTCAGTGACAGAATTAATACGATAATCAATTAATTCTGTTTCTTTTTGGAAAATACGATCAACTGCATTGTAAATTGCTACGATTGAACCAGTACCAATACTTGAATCCTGGTAAATATGACCCTCTTTATCTTTAACAACAACAACAGCACTTTGAAGGCCGCTAGAGACATATTGTAGTTGCAATGTTTCCAATTTATAAAGTGCTTGATGCTCATGCTCAGAACCTTGAATAATCGCATGAATATCTCTATCTGAAACAGATTTCTTTTTGTCCGCAATGGCCTTGAATTGTTTAAATAAATCTATTTGCGCTTCTTTATCAATGTCATAACCTAATGCTTTTAACTTCTCTGAGAAGGCGTGTTTACCAGATAATTTTCCTAATGGAAGTTCAGTCGTGCTTACACCAACAAGTTGAGGTGTCATAATTTCATATGTTTCACGATGTTTTAATACGCCATCTTGGTGAATACCTGATTCATGACTAAATGCATTTTGGCCAACAATTGCTTTATTTCTAGGCACTCGAATACCTGCATATCTTGAAATTAAATCCGATGTTTTTTTAGTTTCTTCGAGATTAAGGGCAGTTTGAGCACCATAATGATCATTTCGAACGTATAGTGCAAGCGCGACTTCTTCAAGTGCTGCATTACCTGCTCGTTCACCAATACCATTTACAGTGCCTTCAATTCGTCTCGCACCGCCTTCAATTGCAGCTAAACTATTTGAAACAGCCATTCCTAGATCGTCATGGCAATGAGCACTATAAATAATTTCATTAGAAGATGTTACAGATTCTGTTAAGGTTTTGAAAATATGTGCATATTCATCATGGTAACTGTAGCCGACTGTATCAGGAATATTAATAACTGTAGCTCCAGCGTCAACGGCAGTTTGTACACATTTCACTAAGAATGGTAATTCAGTACGCGTTGCATCTTCAGGTGAAAATTGAACAACGTCAAATAATTGTTTCGCGTATGTGACATGTTCTTTAATAGATGCTAAAACGTCTTCTTGAGACATTTTAAGTTTATGTTCAAGATGAATAGGTGATGTTGCTATAAAAACATGCACGACCGGCTTCGCTGCATCTTTTGTTGCTTCATATACAGCATCGATGTCAGATTTTTTACATCTAGCTAAACCACATACAGCCGTTGTTGTTAATGTTTGTGCAATTGCTTGAACAGATTTAAAGCTACCTGTACTTGAAGCAGGAAATCCAGCTTCAATAACATCTACACCCCATTTTTCTAATTGCAATGCAATACGCAAGCGTTCATCAAAAGTAAAATTCACTCCTGGTGTTTGTTCACCATCTCTTAGTGTCGTATCAAAAATTTGAATATGACTACTCATATTTAACAACTCCTCATTGTAGGTCTATCTTATTTTTCAATGCTTTTAGATTTAATAAAAGGCATCATTTCGCGTAATTCACGACCAACTTTTTCAATTTGATGACCATGTTGTTCTTCGCGTAATTTATAAAATTCTTTGAATCCATTTTTATTGTCTTCGATAAAGCGATTACTGAAGTTACCATTTTGGATATCAGTTAATACAGCTTTCATATTTTCTTTAACATCTGGTGTGATAACACGTGGTCCTGAAACATAGTCACCAAATTCAGCAGTATTTGAAATTGAGTAACGTACATTTTCCATACCGCCTTCATACATCAAATCAACGATTAATTTCATTTCATGTAATACTTCAAAATAAGCTAATTCTGGTTGATAACCCGCTTCTACTAATGTTTCAAAGCCACTTTGAATTAATTTCGATACACCACCGCAAAGTACTGCTTGTTCACCAAATAAATCTGTCTCTGTTTCTTCTTTAAATGTTGTTTCAATAACACCTGCACGAGTTGCACCAATACCTTTTGCATAACTTAAAGCAATATTACGTGCTTGACCTGAAGCGTCTTGTTGAATACCAAATAGTGATGGTACAGCAGAACCTTCAACAAATGTACGTCTAACTAAATGACCCGGTCCTTTAGGAGCTACTAAAAATACATCAACATCAGCTGGTGGTTGAATAACACCAAAATGAATGTTAAAGCCATGAGCAAATGCAAGCGCATTATGTTTTTCTAAATTTGGTTCAATTTCGTTTTTATATACATCACCTTGAATTTCATCAGGTAATAGCACCATAATTACATCAGCTTGCTTAACTGCTTCTGCAACAGGGAACACATCAAATCCATCTTCTTTAGCTTTGTCAAAAGAACGACCTGGTCGAATACCGATGACAACATCATATCCATTGTCTTTTAAGTTTTGTGCATGCGCGTGGCCTTGTGACCCATAACCTACTACTGCAATTTTTTTGCCTTGTAAAGCGTCCGTTTTTACATCTTGATCATAATAAACTGTTGTCATAATAAATTCCTCCAAATAATTAAATGTTTTGTTTTTCGAAAATTCTGAAATATAACTTTGTAATAGTGGCAGATGTTAACTAGCAGCCTATGATATATCTATAACTAATTAGCGCATCATTGCCTTTGTCTTAAAATTAAGCTTCGTTATCAACAAGGTCGTAGCATTCAATCGTTAAAACATTAATTTGTTGTTTTAATTTTTTAATTAAAATATGAAGTGATGTATCATCTTGAATATCGACTTGAATTTCCATGTTAGAAATCCCGGGTTGTTCAGAATGTGTAACATGTAATGTATCGATATTATATTGTAGGCGAACAAAAGCACTTGTAATTCGATTTAGCGTGCTGACTTGATCCGCAACTTGTAATTTAAGAATTCTTGTCATTATAAGCCCTCCATTTCATGATTTGATTTGCCACTCGGAACCATTGGGTTTACAGCTTCAGTAGGGGAAATACGAACCTCAATTAAAGCTGGTCCTTGATAAGCAAACGCTGCATCTAATTGTTCTTCCAGTTGTTCTGGCTTATCGATTAAGAAACCTTTGACGCCATATGCTTCTGCCATTTTCATAAAATCAGGTTGACCATTAAATACTGAGTGTGAGAAGCGTTGATTAAAGAACTTATCTTGCCATTGTTTAACCATACCTAATGTTCCATTATTGATTAGTACGATTTTGACATCTAAACCATATTCGGGTAATAGTGCCATTTCTTGGTTTGTCATTTGGAAACCACCGTCACCGACGAAACATACGACTGTTTTATCAGGATCAGCTAATTTGGCACCAATTGACGAAGGAATACCGAATCCCATTGTTCCTAAACCACCGCTTGTAACCCATTGTCCGTGATTTTTAAATGGATAAAATTGAGCTGCCCACATTTGATGTTGTCCCACGTCTGTAGTAACAATTGCTTCACCATTTGTAATTTTGCCGATATATTCGATTGTTTGTTGTGGCTTACAAAATACTTGATCTTCTTCACCAAGTTTAAATGGGTGTTTCTGCTTATTATTTTGACAATGTTTAACCCAGTCACTGTGTTCTACAGTCTCAACATTTTTATCATTTAAACATTCTAAAAATCGTTTACAGTCTGCAATAATACCTAAATCTACATGAATAACTTTATTAATTTCTGAAGGGTCAATATCTACATGTACAATTTTGGCGTTAGGTGCAAAGGCATCAGGTTTGCTTGCTAATCTATCATCGAAGCGGCTACCTAAATTAATGAGTAAATCACACTCAGTTAATGCCATGTTACTAGCATAAGAACCATGCATACCTCCCATACCTAAAAATAGTGTATCCTCATAAGGTACAGCACCTAGACCTAGTAAAGTAGTAACAGTTGGGATTTGATGTTTATTAACAAACTGTGTTAATAATTGATTTGATTTTGATTGATTAATACCTGCGCCGGCTAATACGACAGGCTTTTTCGCTTCTTTTAAAAGTGAGATGAAAGTGTCAATGTCTTTATTTTCTGGTTCTGTAACAACTTCATAACCTGGAATATTGATTTCGTCGCATAAATCCACATTTGTAGCTAAAACACCCATATCTTTTGGAAAATCGATCACTACAGGACCTTTGCGTCCAGAATTAGCTACATGGAAAGCTTCGTGTACGATTTTAGGGATATCTTCAACACGTTTCACTTGATAATTTTGTTTTGTAATTGGTGAAGTCATAGATAGAATATCCGCTTCTTGGAATGCATCTTTACCAATACCTGGTGTAGCAACTTGTCCAGTGAATACAACTAGAGGTAAAGAGTCGCAATGTGCATCCGTAATACCTGTCATTACATTTGTTGCACCTGGACCGCTTGTAACTACAACGACGCCAGTTTTACCAGATACACGTGCATAACCTTCTGCAGCATGAACAGCACCTTGTTCGTGTCTTACTAAAATATGTTTGATTTTACCATCATAAAATGTGTCGTATAAAGGTAGTACGGCACCACCAGGGTAACCGAATAAATAATCCACATTTTCTTTAAGTAGAGCTTCTACTAGCACTTCTGATCCTGAACGCATGTCATTTAAAGTTTTTTCATTTAGTTGTTCAGGTTCAAGTGATTCAGCCATTTTTAAAGGGTCAATATTTTGGTTTACTTCATGTTGAGTTTTAGACATTTTAACCATCTCCAATATAAAAATAAATTAAATTAAATTCTCAGGCACTTGCATGACGCCACCTGTATTTGCGCTAGTTACTAGGGCAGTATAACGAGCTAGATAACCTGTTTTTACTTTCGCTTTAAATGGTGTTAAAGATTCTCGGCGACGCGCCAGAACATCTTCAGGCTGGTTTACGTTTAATGTACGATTTGTTAAGTCAATAGTAATCTCATCTCCATCTTCAATTAAGGCAATTGGGCCACCAGATGCAGCTTCAGGGGAAATATGACCAACTGCAATACCTCTTGTGGCACCGGAAAAACGACCATCAGTAATTAATGCAACATCTTTACCTAAGCCACGACCAACAATAGAGGAAGTAGGTGCTAACATTTCAGGCATACCTGGTCCACCTTTAGGTCCTTCATATCTAATGACAACGACGTGGCCTGCACGAACGGTACGATTGTCTATTGCTTCAACAGCTTCATCATGCGAATTGAAACAAATTGCTTTCCCAGTAAATGTTTTGATAGATGGATCAACGCCGCCAACTTTAATAACTGCGCCTTTAGGGGCGATATTACCAAATAAGATAGATAAACCACCTTGTGCATCATATGGTGCATCAAGAGGGTGAATGACATCAAAGTTCTTAATTTCTTTGCCTTCGTTATTTTCACGTAACGTTTTGCCAGTAACTGTGATTCTATCTGGGTGTAATGTGCCATCTTTCTTCATCAATTCATTAATAATTGCTGGGACGCCACCAGCTTCATGCACATCATGCATTGAATACGATGAACTAGGTGCTATTTTTGATAAATATGGCGTGCGTTTGGCAATAGCATTAATGCGCTCTAAGTCATAATCAATACCAGCTTCATTGGCAATGGCTAACGTATGCAGTACCGTGTTTGTTGAACCACCCATAGCCATATCAAGTGCAAATGCATCATCAATTGCTTCGCGAGTAACGATATCACGTGGTTTTAAATCATTTTTAATATTTTCAACTAATTTAAAAGCTGCTTGGCGAATCATTTCGCGTCGCTGATCACTGACTGCAAGTGCAGTACCGTTGTATGGTAATGCTAGACCTAAAACTTCCATCAAACAGTTCATTGAATTTGCAGTAAACATCCCAGCACATGAACCACAAGTAGGGCAGGCATTTTGTTCCATATCTAAAAATTCTTCTTTAGAAATCGATCCTTCTTTAAAAGCACCTACAGCTTCAAACATTGATGAAAGTGTTAATGCTTTACCATGTGCAGATAAGCCAGCTTTCATTGGTCCACCAGAGCAAAAGATAGCTGGTACGTTTGTCCTCATGGCTGCTAAAATCATACCGGGTGTGATCTTGTCACAATTAGGAATGTAAAATACGCCGTCAAACCAATGAGCGTTAATTACAGTTTCAGCTGCATCTGCAATAATTTCACGTGATGGTAGAGAATATCGCATTCCGATATGTCCCATAGCTATTCCATCATCAACACCAATTGTATTGAATTCAAATGGAATGGCACCGGCTTCTCTAATTGCTTCTTTAGCTATATCTGCAAGCTCTCTCAAGTGAACATGTCCAGGAACAATATCAATATAAGAGTTACAAATAGCTACAAATGGTTTGTTCATATCAGTTGGACTTTTTAGCGCGCCCGTGGCATGTAAAAGACTTCTTGCTGGTGCTTGGTGATCTCCTTTTTTGATCATGTCGCTTCGCATAGTAAATTCCCCCGTAAATTTTAATGATTAATCATGTTTTATAGTAATAAAAATAAGTAATTGAAAGATAAAACATAAAAAAACGTCCCAATATTATTGGGACGTTTACAAGTCCCATTCAAACAGAAATAGGACTTAAAGCGTTTAGTAAATATTTACTAACGTTCGAGTCCTAAAGAGTATAATAAAATAATAATATTTGAAGTTGTCGGTTGATGTTCAGTATATTGATTAAGCATTTTATTATACTCCTTCCGTGAATGGTATATATCACTTTAATAGTTAGAATTGTCTAAAAATTTGATAAATTTAATTTACTATATCTGCTTTAGTATGTCAACAAATATTTTAAATTTTCTTACAATTAACTTTGAAGAGATAATCTGTTTCAAAGATAAGAAATTTAAGTTGAAATTTGTTACAATATAAAGGTTAAATATAAAGTTAGATACGATTGAACAATGGATAATCATTTTTATGAATGAAAAGCATAATATAGGAGAATCAACATTGATAAAGATAAATAATTTAGATGAAATGAATCAATTTGCTATGTTTTTAGTTGAGCAATTGAAAAGTGGTGATTTGATTTTACTTAACGGAGATTTAGGAGCAGGTAAAACAACGTTAACGCAATTTATAGGAAAAGCTCTTGGTGTAAGACGTACGATTAATTCCCCGACATTTAACATCATTAAATCATATAGGGGTAAAAATTTAAAATTGCATCATATGGATTGTTATCGCTTAGAAGATTCTGATGAAGATTTAGGGTTTGATGAATTTTTCGAAGATCAGGCAATTACTGTTATTGAATGGAGTCAATTTATAAAAGATTTACTTCCAGCGACGCATTTATCTATTAACATTTCAACAATATCTGAAAATACAAGACAAATTGAGTTGTTCGCTCAAGGAGAACATTATGAACAAATTAAGGAGGCAATTATCCATGAATTCGCTGCTCATTGATACATCGAATCAACCATTATCAGTAGCATTGATGCAAAACGATGAAGTTTTAGCTGAAATAACTACGGATTCTAAACAAAATCATTCAGTGCAATTAATGCCTGCGATTAGTCAGCTGTTTGAGCAGAGCAAAATAACTAAACAGCAATTAGATGCGATTATTGTTGCTGAAGGTCCTGGTTCATATACTGGCTTACGTATCGGTGTTACTGTTGCTAAAACATTAGCGTATGCGTTAGATGTTAAATTATATGGTGTTTCATCATTAAAGGCATTGGCAGCAACAATCGATCATACTGATAAATTATTGGTTCCTGTGTTTGATGCAAGACGACAAGCAGTTTATACAGGCATATTCCAGTGGCAAAATGGTCAATTAGTGACTATTTTAGAAGATCAATATATGTCGATAGAAGCATTGCGAGCTTTTTTAGAAGATTTAAACCAACCATTTATTTATATTGGGAAAGATACTGTAAAATTACAAGATGAATTGCAAGGTGATGTGATTGCGCAGCTACCAAATGCATCAGTAATGTATCAATTGATAGATAAACCTTCAGACGTACATACATTTACTCCTAAATACCATAAATTAGCTGAGGCGGAACGAAATTGGATCAACAGTCAAAAGAACAATTAAACATTAGAGAGATGACCAAAGAAGATGTGCCACAAGTCTTTGATATTGAGCGTCGGAGTTTCAATGATAGTTCTTGGACAATTGACGCATTTTATCATGAAATAGAGCAAAATAACTTTGCGAAATATTTTGTCTTAGAATTTGAACAACAAATTATTGGTTATTTAGGTTTATGGATTGTTATCGATCAAGCTCAAATTACGACAGTTGCAATCGATGATAATTATAGAGGCTATGGTTTAGGTCAAATGCTTTTAAAATACGGAATAAACTATGCAAGTCACACTTGTGATGTGATGAGTTTAGAAGTAAGAGTTAATAATAAAGTGGCACAACATGTATATGAAAATTTAGGATTTCAATATGGTGGTAAACGTAAAAATTATTATGGTGAAGGTGAGGACGCAATGGTTATGTGGGTGAATTTAAATGACTAAAGATATATTAATATTAGCTGTTGAAACAAGTTGTGATGAAACAAGCGTTAGTGTTATAAAAAATGGCAGAGATATTTTATCAAATACAGTTTTAAGTCAGATTGAAAGTCATAAACGATTTGGCGGTGTCGTTCCCGAAGTGGCAAGTAGACATCACGTTGAAGGTATAACAACAACAATAAACGAGGCTCTAGTGGATGCCGATGTATCAATGGAAGATATTGATGCCATAGCGGTTACAGAAGGCCCTGGACTAATTGGTGCGTTACTAATAGGTGTTAATGCAGCCAAAGCATTGGCATTTGCTTACGATAAGCCACTTATTCCAGTTCATCATATTGCAGGACATATATATGCTAATCACATAGAAGAGCCATTAACATTCCCGCTAATTGCACTTATTGTTTCAGGTGGACATACTGAATTAGTTTATATGAAAGATCATTTAACATTTGAAGTCATTGGTGAAACACGAGATGATGCAGTAGGTGAGGCTTATGATAAAGTGGCACGAACAATTGGTTTAAATTATCCAGGTGGTCCACAAGTTGATCGGTTGGCTGCTGAAGGTGAAGATACTTATTCATTCCCTCGTGTTTGGTTGGATAAAGATAGTTATGATTTTAGTTTTAGTGGGTTGAAAAGTGCCGTAATCAATCAACTTCACAATCAACGACAAAAAAATATTCCAATCATTGAAGCTAACGTAGCAACGAGCTTTCAAAATAGTGTTGTAGAGGTGCTTACGTTTAAAGCTATTCAAGCTTGTAAAGAATATGGTGTTCAGCGATTAATTGTTGCTGGTGGAGTGGCGAGTAATAAAGGATTACGTCAATCTTTAGCGGATCAATGCAAAGTCAATGACATTCAATTAACTATCCCAAGTCCTAAATTATGCACAGATAATGCTGCAATGATAGGCGTTGCCGGCCACTATTTGTATCAGCAAGGTCGATTTGCTGATTTAGCATTAAATGGGCACAGTAATATAGATTTAGAAGAGTATTCTGCAGAATAAAATAAACGTCAGTTATTAACATGATTACGATGAACATTATTGAAACTGTTCACTGTCTTCTGTCATGTGATAGCTGACGTTTTTATATTGCAATTAGGGGATTGAGACAGAAAAGATAAAGAACCACTAATGATTTATTATGTTGGGGCCCCGCCCCAACTTCCATTGTCTGTAGAAATTGGTGTTCCAATTTCTCTATGTTGGGGCCCCACCCCAACTTGCACATTATTGTAAGCTGACTTTCGGCCAGCTTCTATGTTGGGGCCCCGCCAACTTGCACATTATTGTAAGCTGACTTTCCGCCAGCTTCTATGTTGGGGCCCCGGACTAGTATTGAAAAAACTTATTACAAGCGCATTTTCGTTCAGTCAAAAACTGTAAAAATAACAATGTTGCGATTTGAACATTGATTGATGTTCAAGATTCATGCTAACCATTGGAAACATTATCTTTTGCTCGTTCATATATTTTTGCTGGAAATGAAGTGATTTTTAATAATTCGATTGCATTACGTGTATTTGCTTTGCCAGGCTTAATTTTGTAATCAAAATGTATGTTATTATTTTCTATTACCTCATTGAAATGATAATTTTCATAACGTTGTTTTAAGAGTTCAGCTAACTCAATATCATGTGTTGCTGCAATAACTCTAAAGTTAGATTTTTCATGTAAAAATGATAGTACTGATTCTGAAGCGGCAATTCGTTCAGTTGTGTTGGTACCTTTAAAAATTTCATCGATAAAGCAGTATATTTTTTGATTATCAGGAATTTCAACAATACGCTTAATAGATTTTAATTCAGCCATAAAATAACTATCGCCTGATAACACATCATCGGCATTTGCCATTGACGTGAACACAATTCCAGGTTGATATACAAATTTGCTTGCGGTAACTGTTTGTATAGCCGATGCAAGAATAATGTTTATTGCTATGGATTTCATAAATGTTGATTTACCCGAAGCATTAGACCCAGTTAACAGTATATTTTGTGATAGTGAGAAATCATTGGCTACTGCATCTGCTATGAGTGGATGTGTTAACTCAGAGAATACTATGCCATCATTTGAATCATCAATTTGTGGTTCAGTAAAGTATTCTAGCGTTCTACGATACATTGCTAATGCATAATGATTATCTAATTCAGCTATGTAATCGAAACAATTTTTTAGCTCATTCATATGTGTTGTATAGCTTTTTTGAATTGAATGGAATAAAACATAATCAAGCATGAAAATAAGTTTAACTAGTTTAATTACCATAGCTCCAATATCTTCATCATTAACTTCAGCTAAAACACTCGTTAAATGACGTGCTGTTCTAAATTGCTTAAAATTGACTTCGGGTTGTGGAGCATGTTTAATTTTTGAGATAGTATAGCCTTGTTTTAAAACATTGGATGCATAAAAGATAGACTTTAAGTCATCCTCATATGTACGCTTTAAAGTTGCAGATAAAATGATATTAAATAGGCAACTCATAAGAAATAATAAAATACCAACTTGTGAATTAATAAATATAACTGCAAATGAGATAACTGGTAAAAACGGGCATAGAAACAATATATTTTGACGTTTTACCGGTGTGATTTGGTCTGGAAATGTTGGATAAACAGTTTTACCTATCAAAGCTAAATGATATGTTACGTTTTTTCTAAATTCAGCATTATCATTAAATAAACTAAGTAATGATTTGTTCGAAATTGAAAGCATTCCACGTAAACAGGCATATAGTTTCATTTCACCAATAGCTGTTAAATTATAATTCATCTTATGAAAGATTGCATTCATATTTAAATCGGACCAAGTTTTATCATCAACTAATGAATGTGATTCAAATTTATCCTTGTAGAGCTTATACTCATAGTCGAAATGTGAGTTCGGTCTGATAAAAGACTCTAATGGAGAAATCGTTTGCCATAATGTTTCCATAGATTTAAAAAGGCGTTGACGACTCATGTATCGTCCAACAATTCCTATTACCGATGTAAGTAGAATAATTGCTATAACAAATATTAAAAATGTTTGATTTGTGCTCATAACTATCTCCTTATTTATTTTGAATAATAATAAAAATATACTTCAATATTATTATTATTATTTCATGAAGAAAATATATTAACAATGGATTTTGATAAAAACAATGTCAATAGAGAACATGCGTACTTATCAACAAAGAGTGTATAACTTGTGGATAAAAGGTGTTGATAACGTTATTTATTGTGGATATCAGGTGGGGAAACAGAAAATAAATGATTGATTAGTGTTAATTTACTTGTGGATAACTAGGATAACTCTGTGGATAGCTATAATATCAGCGTTTTTATTGTGAATAAAAAAATTTAAAATTTGTAAAAAAATAACTCTAACTATAGCGATTTTACAGTTAGAGTTATGTATATTTTTATAGTTTTTGTTGTAATTCTTCCCATTTAGACATAGCGTGTTCTAATTTTTGTTCGCTATCTTGTTTTTGGATAGCTAATTCGTTTGCTTTTTGTGGATTGTTATAAACTTCTGGTTGGGTTAATTGCTCGTCTATTTGTAAGATAGTAGTCTCTAAAGTTTCTATTTCATTTTCACACTCGGATATTTGTCGTTCAAGTTTACGTTGTTCACGTCTTTGTTCTTTTTGGTTATGATACGACGATTGTTCCATAGACTTTTCATGTGCTTGTACGTTAACTGACTGTTCTTCTTGGTGCGCTTTCAATGCTTCCGCTTCCTCAACTTTTTCAATGTAATATTGATAATCTCCCAAATACATCTTTCCGCCATCAATTGTTAAATCAAATACCTTGTTTGCTAATTGGTTAATAAAGTAACGATCATGGGAAACAAATAGTATTGTTCCTTCAAAATGTTGGAGTGCTTGCTCTAACATTTCTTTTGAATCTATATCGAGGTGGTTGGTAGGTTCATCTAAAATAAGTACATTGTCACGCTGCAACATAAGTAGTGCTAGTTGTAAACGTGCTTTTTCACCACCAGATAAATCATTAATTATCTTTTTAACATCGTCTTGTACAAATAAGAAACGTCCAAGAACTGCACGAATATCTTTTTCATTCATTAACGGATATTGATCCCACACATAATCTAAAATCGTTTTACTAGATTTAAATTCTGCTTGCTTTTGATCATAATAACCAATTTGTAAATTTGCGCCAAAAGTAATATCGCCATTAAGCGCTTTTTGTTGTTTAGCAATAGTTTTAATTAAGGTCGATTTTCCAATACCATTT
The DNA here is from genome assembly GCF_017151945.1 of Staphylococcus sp. EG-SA-10. Taxonomy (NCBI): domain Bacteria; kingdom Bacillati; phylum Bacillota; class Bacilli; order Caryophanales; family Staphylococcaceae; genus Staphylococcus; species Staphylococcus sp. EG-SA-10. The sequence goes on along the minus strand of NZ_JACVZJ010000004.1, from coordinate 163,117 downwards.
GGCCCAATGATTGCTATATGATCGCCTTTAGAGACCTCTATACTGATAGGTTTGGTAATTGCAGTTTGATAACCGATTTCTAAATTTTTTACATGCATGACGTCATTACCTGTATTCCGGTCAAAACCAAATTGAATATTTGCACTTTTGGCATCTAACATTGGTTTATCAATGCGTTCCATTTTTTCTAAAATCTTACGTCTACTTTTTGCCATTCCACTTGTTGAAGCACGGGTAATATTTTTCTCAACAAAAGTTTCTAATCGTTTTATTTCTGCTTGTTGACTTTCATATTCTTGCATTCGTTTTTGATAATATAAATCCCGTTGCTGTATAAATTCCTCGTAATTACCAACATAGCGTTTGACATCACCTAAAGCCACATCATAAATTTGAGTAACTATTTTATCTAAAAAGTAACGATCATGGCTGATGATGACGATTGCACCTTTAAAATAACGTAGATAATCTTCAAGCCACTTTGTCGTTTCTAAATCTAAGTGGTTAGTAGGTTCATCTAAAAGTAATAAATCAGGTTCATTTAATAGAATTTGAGCTAAAGATAAACGTGTTTTTTGGCCACCGCTAAAATCATTGATAGGTTTATTGAAATCTTCTTCACTAAAATTTAACCCGTGAAGTACTGTTTTAATTTTACTTTCATATTGATATCCTTCTAATTGTTCAAATTGATTCGATAAAGATTCATAACGGGACATATGTGTTCTATATGTATCACTATCGTAATCATTTGCATGTTTTGATAACCAATCTGTTTCTTCTTTGATTAAGCTTTCCATTCGTTTAATATGTTCAAATGGTTTTGACATTTCTTCAAAAACTGTTGCATTAGAATTTAAAGTCATTTGTTGAGTTAAATAACCTAGTTTTAAGTTTTTAATTTTTGACACATTTCCAGAATCATAGTTTTCTACACCAGCTATAATTTTCATCAATGTTGATTTACCGGCGCCATTTCTTCCTACGATACCAATTCGTTCACCAGTTTTTACTTCAAAATCAACATCAGTAAATATATCTTCACCATCGAACGATTTTGATATATGATTGAGTTGTAAAAGTATCATTCGATCTTCACCTTTCGTCTTTCGCAAATTTTATTAACTTATGATAAAAGTCGTAATTATTACATTAATAACCATTTTACAGTATAAAACGCCGTCTTGAAACTAAGATATTTATTTTTAAAATTCAATAATGTATAATATTTAGGTATTCATTGTAATCAATTATTTGTTTTTTAATAATCTAACAATTACGCTCTAACTCGTTTGAATACATAGATATAATTCATTCAAACACGAAGGAGGAAATAGCGAATGAGTGACCAAGTTAAAATTCCTCGAGCAACTTTAAAACGTTTGCCGTTATATTATAGATTTGTCAGTTCATTAAAATCTAAAGGTATAGATCGTGTAAATTCAAAAGCGATTAGCGATGCGTTACAAATTGACTCGGCAACAATTCGTCGTGACTTTTCATATTTTGGCGAATTAGGTAAAAAAGGGTACGGATATAATATAGATAGTTTATTGGATTTCTTTAAATCTGAACTAAGCGAGAGTGACATGATCAAAATCGCAATTGTCGGAGTTGGGAACCTAGGGAAAGCTTTGCTCACATATAACTTTTCAATACATGACGATATGACGATTACAGAAGCGTTTGACGTAAAAGAAGATGTTATTGGCCAGAAAATAGGGAACGTTATTGTAAAAGATAACGATGAATTAATAACAACATTGAAGAAGGAAGAAATAGATGTTGTGATTCTAACTACACCAGAAAGAGTTGCACAGAAAGTTGCAGATGAACTCGTCCAAGCTGGTGTGAAAGGTATTTTAAACTTCACTCCTGGTAGAATTAATACGCCTTCAGATGTGCAAGTACATCAAATTGACTTAGGTATAGAATTACAGTCGTTATTATTCTTTATGAAAAATTACAGTGAATAAATGTGATGTTAGCTTTGAATGATTAACCTTGTTATATTTTTAATTAATTATAGAACAGTCTGGGACTAAGTATGTCTCAGGCTTTTTCTGTTGTGTTTGAAAATGAAAGGGAAAACTGTTGTGTTGATAAATATAGTATAGGTTAATAAATTAACACGTAGAGATATAATGATGAATCGTAATTAATCGCATTTCTTATATGAACATAATATAAATATCAAAAATATTGTGTATGAGGTTGAAAACAAGAAAATCATCGCCTATAATACATACTAAACTTATCGGAAATTAGGGGGTTAGGACGATGTGGATGATTTTTAGTGGCTTAATTGTCGGGGGACTCTTAGGTTTTGTGATGCAAAGAACAAGATTTTGTTTAACAGGTGGCTTTCGAGATATGTATGTGCAAAAGAATAATAAGATGTTCTATGCATTATTAATCGCTATTACTATTCAAAGTATAGGATTATTGATTTTGACGGCAACAGGTATTTTACAAATTCCTGCACATAGTTTTCCAATATTGGGAACAGTTATAGGTTCTTTTATTTTTGGAATTGGAATAGTATTGGCTGGAGGGTGTGCAACAGGTACTTGGTATCGCGCTGGTGAAGGGCTAATTGGTAGTTGGATTGCATTAGTATTATATGCTGTTACTGCAGCAATCACTAAAACAGGGATTTTAAAGCCAGTAATGGATAAAATTAATCAACCAACGAATATAAATAGTGATATGTCTCAAACAACTGGCATTCCGTTTTGGGGATTAGTCGTTATATTAACTATAATCACCATTTTTCTAGTTGTAAGAACACTTAATAATAAGAAAGTTCGAGTTGCTGTTCCAAAACTAAAGCAACGTTATACAGGTATTAGATATTACCTTTTCGAAAAACGATACCATCCATTTATTGCAGCAATTGCAATTGGACTTATCGCACTTTTAGCTTGGCCAATGAGTGCATCAACTGGAAGAAATGACGGTTTAGGTATAACAACGCCATCAGCAAATTTAGTACACTTTTTGATTACAGGTGAAACTAAATTTATTGATTGGGGTGTCTTTTTAGTTCTAGGAATTTTCATCGGTTCATATATTGCAGCTAGAGGATCAAGAGAATTTAAATGGCGATTGCCAGACAAGATTACAATACGAAACAGTGCTATTGGTGGCATATGTATGGGATTTGGTGCGTCAGTTGCTGGTGGTTGTTCTATCGGTAACGGTTTGGTTGAAACGGCAACGATGACTTGGCAAGGATGGATTGCGCTAGCATCGATGATAGTTGGGGTATGGACAATGAGTCATTTTATCTTTGTTCGTCCAATGAAAAAAGTACAACAACAATCTGCAAAGGTCCAACAGCAAACGCAAATAGTATAGAAGATTATTATGCAAATGATGTTGATCAAATAAAAGTGATTGGAAAAGGAGAAATAATTATGATACACGAATTAGGTACAGTAGGAATGGTATGTCCATTTCCGTTAATTGAAGCGCAAAAGAAAATGGCAACATTGAAATCTGGAGATGAATTAAAAATTGATTTTGACTGTACACAAGCGACGGAAGCTATTCCAAATTGGGCTGCAGAAAATGGATATCCTGTAACAAACTATGAACAAATTGATAATGCTTCATGGACGATTACAATTCAAAAAGTTTAACGTTATCATTTTAATAATAAAATAGATATTAGATTCTACGGCTACTTCCGCTACTTTAAAAGTGAGTAAGTAGTCTTTTTTGGTTTTAGTTCACGAAATTAATTTTATATAGCGTGATACATTTTATTCAAAAAGATGTAATAAAACTTTACACATTTTTGTTTTTTACAAATTGTCAGATTATTATGAAAACAAGGGAGTGGTAAGTATGAATCTTAACGATACGATATTTATGTTTTTGTGTACATTATTAGTTTGGCTAATGACACCAGGATTAAGTTTATTTTATGGTGGGTTAGTTCAATCTAAAAATGCGCTAAATACTGTCATGCAAAGTATGGCAGCAATTGTGCTTGTTACATTTGTATGGATAACAGTTGGTTTTACAATTAGTTTTGGGAATGGGAATTTATGGTTCGGAAATTGGGAATACACTTTTCTTAATCATGTAGGTTTTGCGACTCAGGAAGATATTAGTCCACATATTCCTTTCGCTTTGTTTATGTTATTTCAAATGATGTTTTGTACGATTGCAATTTCTATTTTATCTGGTTCAATCGCTGAGAAAATGAAGTTTATTCCTTATTTATTATTCGTGGTAATATGGACTGCTCTTGTATACAGTCCAGTAGCACATTGGGTTTGGGGCGGCGGTTGGATTAACAAACTCGGTGTATTAGATTTCGCTGGAGGTACTGTTGTTCATATTACATCAGGTGTTTCTGGTTTAGTATTAGCTATTATGATTGGAAAAGGAAACAAACATTCTGAATCAACACCACATAATCTTATCATTACGTTGATTGGCGGTATATTTGTGTGGATTGGTTGGTATGGATTTAATGTAGGTAGTGCTTTTACATTTGATAATATTGCGATGCTTGCATTTACAAATACTGTCATTTCAGCCAGTGCAGGTGCTATAGGTTGGTTAATTCTAGAATATATTTTTAAAAAGACTACAAGTTTACTAGGGTTATTACTAGGTGCATTAGCTGGTTTAGTTGTCATTACACCTGCAGCAGGATACGTGACATATCTTAGTGCAACAATCATGGCAATGATCGGTGGTATCTGTTGCTATATCGTTATTAATTACATCAAAGTAAAACTAAAATATCATGATGCATTAGATGCATTTGGTATTCATGGTGTTGGTGGTATTATTGGTGCAGTATTAACAGCCTTTTTCCAAAGTAAAAAGGCAAATCCTGACATTGAGAATGGCTTTATTTATACTGGTGACATACATATTATACTTGTACAAATATTATGTGTAACAGCAGTTGTAATTTTTAGTATCGTCATGACGTTTATTATTGCGAAAGTAATTAAATTAATTACACCATTATCTGTTACGGAACAAGAAACGAATATAGGATTAGACAAGATTGTTCACGGTGAACATGCTTACTTTGAAGGTGAGCTAAATAGATTCAATAAACATATTCGATATTAGAATATATACATAGAATATTCATTGTCCTGACATTTAACTAAAGGTTGATGTTGGGACATTTTGTTATACAAAAGTTTTATTTTGAAATCTTTTTATGAAAGAAGCAGAAATATTATTTAAAGCGGTTACACATATGCTAAAATAAGGCTAAGTGTCACAAATAATGATAGGTGAATAAGTATGAAAAATATATCTGATATTGCCAAATTGGCAGGCGTTTCAAAAAGTACAGTATCTAGATTTTTAAATAATGGATCTGTCAGTAAAAAAACAAGTGAAAAATTAACAAAAATTATAGCAGAACATGACTATCAACCGAATCAATTTGCTCAAAGTTTAAGAGCGAGACAAACACACCTTATTGGTGCCATTATACCTAGAATGAATTCATATGCAGTAGATGAAACAATCAAAGGATTGGCAAAACAATGCCAAAAATATGAATCACAATTAATTTTGAATTACACAGGATTAAATATCGAAGCAGAAATACAAGCGCTTGAAACATTAGCACGCAGTAAAGTAGATGGTATTGTTTTAATGGCTACAGACATAACAGAGAGACATATAGAAGTCATTAATAAAATGAATGTACCAATCGTTATTGTTGGTCAACAACATGAACAACTTCATAGTATTGTGCATGATGATTATAAAGCAGGTCAAATTATAGGTGAATGGATTGGTCAACAGGGATATCAACAAATTGAAGTGTTTAGTGTGAGTGAAAAAGATATTGCAGTTGGTATACATAGAAAACGTGGTTTACTTGACCAGTTAGCCAAATACCAAATTAAACCTAATATACATGAAACAAATTTTACTTATGTGGAAGCACAAAAAGATGTTGCAAATGTTTTGGAAAATGTGGAGCAAGTAGATGCGGTTGTTGGAGCAACTGATACGATTGCATTAGCTGCCTATAAATATTATTCTGATAAAAAAGATGTTATGAAACCACATCAAATATATGGTTTTGGTGGTGACCCAATGACACAATTAGTGTCTCCATCGATAAAAACAATTCATTATAATTATTTTGAAGCTGGCCAATGCGCGATGGAAGAGATACAACAGATGCTTAAAAAGCAAGATATGCCATATAGCGTCACAGTAGATGTTAATATTTAGACGCTGTATTTTTTAAAATAAATGTGGAACCGATACCATATAAGTATAAATGGATAGGTTAAAAGTTAAAGAACATAGGTAAAATTTGCTATAATAGAATATAAATTGTTAACAGCATAAATTATAAAAGGAGGACTGGGTAAATATTATGACCGAATGGACTAGAGAAGAACGTTATCAACGAATCGAGGACGTTGATACTGAGTATTTTAAAACATTAAAACAACAAGTTGATCAATCAAAATTTCGTCAACAATTTCATATACAACCAGAAACAGGTTTATTAAATGATCCCAACGGACTTATTTTTTATAAAGGGAAGTATTATGTTTCACATCAATGGTTCCCATTAGGCGCAGTACATGGTTTAAAGTATTGGTATAACTACACGAGTGATGACTTAATAAACTTTAAAGCTGAAGGGCCAATATTAAATCCAGATACTAAATATGACAGCCATGGTGTTTATAGCGGTAGCGCTTTTGAATATAACGGGCATTTATATTATATGTACACAGGAAATCATCGAGATAATCATTGGCAACGACATGCGAGTCAGATGATCGCACGATTGAAAGAAGACGGTTCAGTTGAAAAGTTTCCAAAGCCAGTAATTAGCCAGCAACCAGAAGGATATACGAGTCATTTTAGAGATCCTAAAGTTTTTAAATATGGTGAGAAATATTATGCAATCATTGGCGCACAAAATAATGATCAGCAAGGTCGATTATTACTTTATAATACTGAAGATATAATTAATTGGCATTATTTAGGTGAAATAAATACAGAGTTAGATGATTTTGGATATATGTGGGAATGCCCAGATTACTTTAATGTAGATAATCAAGATGTCATACTTATTTGTCCACAAGGTATTAAACCAAAAGGCGATCAGTTCAAAAATATTTATCAAAGTGGTTATATACTTGGAAAGTTTGATATTGAAAAGTTAACTTATGAACATGAAAATTTTGTCGAGCTTGATAATGGCTTTGATTTCTATGCACCTCAAACATTTTTAGATGAAAAAGGCCGACGAGTACTAATTGGATGGATGGGGTTACCGGAAATCGAATATCCTACTGATAATGAAGGATGGGCCCATTGCTTAACAATTCCTCGTGTATTAAATGTAGAAAATGGTCAACTTAAGCAACGCCCATATCCAGCGTTGGAAAAATTACGTCACAATAAAGAGACAGCATTAGGCTACGCAAATAAATTTACTCGAAAATTACATCCGTATGAAGGTAAACAGTATGAATTAATCATAGATATTTTGGATAATGATGCTACCGAAGTGTACTTTGAATTACGTACGTCTAAGACTTCTTCAACATTAATCGCTTATAACAAGCGTGAAAATAAAATAACATTAGATCGCAGCGACAGTGGTTTATTGCCGACAAATGTTGAAGGTACGATGCGTAGTACAATATTAGACACGCCATTAAAGCAATTACAAATTTTTGTTGATACATCTAGTATAGAAATTTTCTGTAATGATGGGGAACGTGTTTTGACATCTCGAATTTTCCCGACAGAAGACGCACTAGGTATTAAAACATCGACAGAATCAGGGCAAGTATATTTACAATTTACTAAATACGATTTAAAGGATGAACATAAATGAGACGTCTATTTTCAATAGGAGAAGCGTTAATTGATTTTATTCCAAATATTACAAATGCGAATTTAAAAGATGTTCAAACATTTACGAAGCAAATTGGTGGCGCACCTTGTAATGTAGCTTGTACAGTTCAAAAGTTAGGACAACAAGCGTATATGATTACACAATTAGGTAATGATGCATTTGGAGATAGCATTATTGAAACGATATCAAGTATTGGTGTAGATGTATCAAAAGTGTATCGCACGAATGAAGCAAACACTGCGTTAGCTTTTGTGAGTTTGACTGAAGCGGGCGAGCGAGATTTTTCTTTTTATCGTAAGCCCTCTGCTGATATGTTATTTGAACCAAGTTTTGTGAATGATATTGATGTGAATGAAAATGATGTAGTACATTTTTGTTCTGTTGATTTGGTCGATAGTCCGATGAGAGATGCACATTATCAATTGATTACCAAAACATTAAATGCAAATGGTACTGTCGTATTTGATCCTAATGTAAGATTGCCATTATGGGATAACGCTGAAGATTTAAGACAAACTATTCATACCTTTTTGCCATTGGCGCATATTGTAAAAGTTTCAGATGAAGAATTAGAATTTATTACAGGTATTCATGATGAAAATGAAGCCATTCAATCTTTATTTACAGGTAATGTCACTGTAGTCATTTATACGAAGGGAGCAGATGGTGCTGCCGTATATTTGAAAAATGGTATTAATCATTATCATAGTGGCTATAAGGTAAAACCTGTTGATACAACTGGGGCAGGGGATGCCTTTATTGGTGCAGTTATTAGCAGGATTTTAGCAACCGATGTGTTAAATTTAACTCAGTTATTTGAAAATGAAGGTGAGGAAATTTTAGCGTTTAGCAATCGCGTTGCTGCAATAGTGACAACGAAGTATGGTGCTATTAATAGTTTGCCAACATTACAAGAGGTTGAACAAGCATTTTAAATAATTCATTTATAAAACAGTGTAGGAAACAAGTTGAATCTTGTGCTACACTGTTTTTTAAACAAAATAAGATTCACGGGGTAGGAAATTGTAGCATTTTATTTAAGAAAACTGTCGATTTCAAATTTAGTACATTTTGTTAAAAATTGCGCCATAGGATTGTAGAGTGAAATAGAAATTGATAAATTATGTAGTAATAGGAATAGGTATACAAAGAAACGTTGCATCATTTTTTAATTCACGCGTCATATTTAGTGTTGTTATTAAAATTAAAAAGCCAGCTATACAGTGCATTTGCTAGTTATCTTGTTAAAATCCAACAAGATTTGCATTTGAATACGCCGTTAACTGACTTTATTATCTTATTATATTTTTTTAACGTTTCTCACTGATGCATAGCAGTGTTCTTTATTTTTAAAATAGACAATTCGCTCTTTTGAATCTATAGATTCAATATTATGGCGATTGACGACAAAGCTATTATGACATCTAAAGAAACGATCATCTAATTGACTCAGTTCTTTTAAATTACCATAAAATTCAATTTGACGGTTATCTAAATGGGCAATGAGTCTGTGAGATTTTGTTGATGATTCAAAAAACATAATATCATCATATTGAACATACACTGAATTACTGCCACGTTTTAATTCAATCGTTTCAACGCTATTATCTTTAGACAACAATTGTAAGCGTGTATGTGCAGTTTCTAAACAGTCTATAATTCGAGTTCTTAATTCAGCTGGATCATCTTTAAAAATAAAATCCATCGCTGCAACTTTGTAGACAAAAGTTAAATAGGTAAGTTCACTGTGACTCGTAACAAATATAATGTTACCAACTGGATCATGCTTACGAATTTCACTGCCTAATTTGATACCATTAATATCAGTTGAAAGTTGAATATCTAAAAAGTAACAGCCTATGTCATTCATATTTTTAGCTTGCTCAAGCACCTCATAAGGATTATCAGTTGCGAGGGCAATTTCCATAGGCTTTTCTTCTATCATTATATAATTTTTAATAATGGTAACCATGTTTTCTCTTTGTTTTGGATCGTCTTCGCAAATGAAAATTTTCATACATTCACATCCTTATGGTTAGTTGTTAATAATTTCAACCTTTTGAATAAAGAAACCATTCTCGATAATTGTATCTAATAAGACATTGTCTGCATTATCAGCAATTTCTTTTAAAGTTGATAGACCTAAACCACGACCTTCACCTTTAGTAGAAAAACTTTCTTGGAACAATTCATGAATACGTGGTATATCATCTGCACATTTATTCATAACAATAAACGTTACTGAATTTTCGCTTTCAATAAATGCAACTCGAATGATAGGATCATCAATTTCAGTTGATGCCTCTATTGCGTTATCAAGAATAATACCAATACTGCGACTTAAATCAATCATATTCAAATTAATGTGAGTTACTTCATCTGGTATTTCAATACTAATCGGTATACTCATTTCTTGTGCACGTAAAATTTTAGCAGTGATTAAGCCTTTAATTTCACGTACTTTAAGATTCTCAATACCATTTAACTTAATAGCGTTCATTTGTAAGTTATCTTTCATTGGCACTATATTTTTATTGAAATAGTCACGTAGACCAGGCATGTCATCTTCTCGAATGTATTCTGAAAGTGTAGTTAAGATATTGACATAATCATGTCGGAACTTACGCATTTCATTATTAATTGCTTCAATCTTTAATGTGTATTCGTAATAGGTCTCAATTTCTTCTTGATTTCTTTTGTATTTCATCTCTTTAAGGAGAAATTGTGAAATAACAAATGTTAATATACTTAAAAATATAGTGATTCCAATAAAAATAAAAGAATACTGCCTTATTACTTTAGCTTCATCCGAGTTTATTTGAGAATAAAAGAAAAACAATGAAAAAGTAAGCAGTAGAATGGTTGAAATAACTATTAAAAAACCTTTGTTTAGTATTAGATATGATGAGCTAATCTTTTTGAGAACTCTATTTATTATATAAGAAAATAGTATACTGATTGTCACATAAACTACAAAGAAGATGGGAAATATTACAAATATACTATCAACGATTTTGACAATATATGTGAATATAACTATATACATGTAATTTGCACAGTATAAAATAATCTGCGAGGTCATTATCAGCAAAATAGAATACCATTTGATTTTGCTGAAATATAATATAATTATGAATATAGTTAGTATTATTAAGGTTACGCTATCGATAAAATTAAATAGAATTAACGATAATGCCGTAATACCCGTGATATACAAATAGTCAGATTTACTGTATTTGATACCACTAATAATTGATGGTACTGTAAACATTAGTATTATTTGAGTTAATACGAATAAAACAAAATTATAACTATTTAATGATTCCACTTACTATCACACTTTCTGTTTATATTATTCGTGTAATTGAGTTAATTCTTTAGGTATTTCAACTTCGTCCATTATGAAATAACATGTACTATAAGAAGCAACGTTACCAATGTTTTTTAAAACACCAGTTATAAAATCAAAAAAGATGTTTAATAATGTATTCATTTTAAGTCCTCCTAACAAAGAAAATAGGTAATAATGTAATAGCTTCTATTATGATGCCTAATTGCATGAATTGAGCAAATGGTTCTTTGATGATAAGTGTGATAATGAAAAAGATTAGACTAACAATAATCGCATAATTTCGTTTCCGCTTAATAAGTCGCACAGGAATAGGCTTCTTTTTAGTTGCTGCAGGAGCATATCTAATTATCATACCTATGGCGATAACTGTCATAATAGTCATAATTAAAAAGTTAATATGATAGTTTACTAATATTAAAGGCAAGAGTGTGAATAAAAAAATACTTTCCACATAACACCAAAATGAAGAAGGTGCATGTGCACCATGTGCATGTCTTCTTATTAAGTAAAATGTTAAATTCGTAATTAACGTAAACAGAAAAATGTTTAAAATATAGGCAATAGTATACATAACAATTAATTTACCTATATTTACAGCTAAGACCTGCATCCCTAAACGTACTTGCAAAAATTGAATATGATCTAAGTTATTTCTCTTTTGAAGATACGTGGCAAACTGGTCAATTTTATTATCAAAATAATTCAATTTTACACCACTCTCCTCACTGTCATTATACGATTTAGTACAATCTTTTATCATTATATTGCCTAACTGTAGGAAATAAATACTTAACTGTTAAATGTAATTTGTATTTAATATTTTAACATAAAAAAATTTACAGTTAAGAATAAAAAACGACTAGTTAAGAAAAAATGGAAAATAAATGCTTTTAGCATGTTTTAATATAACTAGATCACAGAGATGTGATGGAAAATAGTTGATGAGTTGTTTAATTTTAAGAATTTTTTATCTTAATTAAGGAAGGAGTGATTTCAATGGCACAAGATATCATTTCAACAATCAGTGACTTAGTAAAATGGATTATCGACACAGTGAACAAATTCACTAAAAAATAAGATGAATAATTAATTACTTTCATTGTAAATTTGTTATCTTCGTATAGTACTAAAAGTATGAGTTATTAAGCCATCCCAACTTAATAACCATGTAAAATTAGCAAGTGAGTAACATTTGCTAGTAGAGTTAGTTTCCTTGGACTCAGTGCTATGTATTTTTCTTAATTATCATTACAGATAATTATTTCTAGCATGTAAGCTATCGTAAACAACATCGATTTATCATTATTTGATAAATAAAATTTTTTTCATAATTAATAACATCCCCAAAAATAGATTGAAAAAATAACTGTAAAACATTCCCTTAATAATAAGTATGGTCGTGAGCCCCTCCCAAGCTCGCGGCCTTTTTTATTGTAATAAAGAAGGGAAGAGTTAATCCTCATTATGAGATCCACCGTTAAAATTTATGAATAAGTCTAATGTTGGAAAAGGTCAAAAAATAATCAATATAATTAAGAAATCATTCATTTGCTAAGGGTGAAATTGGCTCTTACTGAGTTATCTATTATAAAAAAATAAACATAGACTTATGAAAAATCTCTCATAAATCTATGTTTAGTCATGACATGTGTTAAATATTATTTCGGGCGCTTCTTATTTATACAAATCTAATTTAATACTTTTAAATACAGGTATATTTTCGCGTTGCTGTTCTACTTCATTTAAGTTTAAATCTACAGTCAAAATATCTGCGGATTCATTTAATTCTCCAACTAAATCTCCATTTGGATTTATAACTATCGAATGACCAGCATATTCTGTGTTACCATCGAATCCAGTGCTATTAGTTCCAATGACAAACATATTATTTTCAATTGCACGTGCCTTTAGTAATGAATGCCAATGTTGAAGTCGTGACATAGGCCATTGCGCCACATAAAATGCAATTTTAGCACCACTACGAGCAGGATATCTTAATAATTCTGGAAAACGTAAATCATAACAGATAAGTTGGGTCACATAAGTACCGTCAGACAATTGAAAGGGTTCAGCTACGTTTTCGCCAGCGGTTAAAAATTCATGCTCTCTTAACATAGGAACTAAATGAACTTTGTCGTATTCATTAATCAGCTGGCCACTTTTATTCACACTAAAAGCTGTATTAAATATTTGATTGTTTCTAATGTTAGAAACTGACCCGGCTACGATATCGACTTTATATTTTTCAGCTAAATGTTTAATAAATGAAAAACTTTGTCCTAGATTATTATCTGCTTTTTCATTTAAATGCTCTAAATCATAGCCATTATTCCACATTTCAGGTAAAACGACTACATCTACTTCATCATTCATATTTTTTTCGAACCATTGCGTTATTTGAGTTTCATTTTTAGAACTATCTCCAAAAATAATCGGTAATTGATAAATTTGGACTTTCATAACATCACATCCTTGATAGATCTTATATATAACTTACTAAAAGTTATGTTGAAACGCAAAAAACGAGCCCAGGACATAAAATCAAAGTCCTAGGCTCTACAATGTTATATTGACAGTAGTTGATGGGGCCCCAACATAGAGAAATTGGAACACCAATTTCTACAGACAATGCAAGTTGGGGTGGGCTCTAACGTAAAGAAATACTTTTTCTTTAGAAATTAGTATTTCTTATACATGAGTTTTACTCATGTATTCCTATTCTTAAGTACAAATTAGCAGCGGCTAATGTGTAAGAACTACTACATAATGAATAACTAATGATTCTTTATCATTTCTGTCCCATTCCCCACAATATATTGATTATTTTTTTATTACGAAACGATCTTCCACTGGATTAAATGTTTTTTCGCCAGCAGCTTCACGAATATCACCAAATGGCATTTGAGCAATAAGTTTCCAACTTTTAGGAATATTAAATTCATTTGAAGTTATCTCATCAACAAGTGGATTATAGTGTTGTAATGAAGCACCTATACCTTTAGTAGCTAATGCAGTCCAAATTGCAAATTGATGCATGGCATTTGTTTGAGTTGACCATATTGCAAAATTATCATAGTAGTTTGGCATTTGTTCTTGTAAACCACTTACAACATCTTGATCTTCATAAAACAAAATTGTACCGTATGAATGTTTGAAGTTATCAATTTTTTGTTCAGTTGGCTCGAAATCACGATTCTCTCCCATGACTTCTTTTAAAATTGCTTTTGTGTTATCCCAAAATTTATTATTGTTGTCATTTAATAAGAGAACAATTCTAGTTGATTGAGAATTAAATGATGAAGGAACATGTTTAACTGCATGTGCAATCATTGATTCTAATTCGTCATCGCTAATTGATATTGAATCTTTCAAATTATATATTGAACGTCTTTCTTCCATTGCATTGTCAAAAGTCATTGCTTTTTTATCTTTTTTAAATAAACCCATAATTATTGCTCCTTCTTTAGTAAAGAATACTTAATAGACTAAGTATAAAATTTATACTCGAACTTGTAAAGTAATATTTACGAAAATTTCAAGAATATTAATATTCATTTTCAAATTCCAAATATAAATGCATTTTCAACGCATATTTATTATACTTAGATTAATACTTACATGAAAAAGGGAGGTGTCTCGTGAAATGTCATATCATTGGTTTAAGAAAATGTTACTTTCAACAAGTATTTTAATTTTAAGTAGTAGTAGTTTAGGGCTTGCAACACACACAGTTGAAGCAAAGGATAACTTAAATGGAGAAAAGCCAACTACTAATTTGAATCATAATGTAACTTCACCATCAGTAAATAGTGAAATAAATAATAATGAGACTGGGACACCTCACGAATCAAATCAAACGGGTAATGAAGGAACAAATTCGAATAGTCGTGATGCTAATCCTGATTCGAATAATGTGAAGCCAGACTCAAACAACCAAAACCCAAGTTCAGATTCAAAACCTGACCCAAATAACCCAAACCCAGGTCCGAATCCAAAGCCAGACCCAGATAAACCAAAGCCAAATCCAGATCCAGATCCAAAACCAGACCCAGATAAACCAAAGCCAAATCCGAATCCAAAACCAGACCCTAATAAGCCAAATCCTAACCCGTCACCAGATCCCAATCAACCTGGGGATTCCAATCATTCTGGTGGCTCGAAAAATGGGGGTACATGGAACCCAAATGCTTCAGATGGATCTAATCAAGGTCAATGGCAACCAAATGGAAATCAAGGAAACTCACAAAATCCTACTGGTAATGATTTTGTATCCCAACGATTTTTAGCCTTGGCGAATGGGGCTTACAAGTATAATCCGTATATTTTAAATCAAATTAATCAATTGGGTAAAGAATTTGGTGAGGTAACTGATGAAGATATCTACAATATCATCCGCAAACAAAACTTCAGCGGAAATGCTTATTTAAATGGATTACAACAGCAATCGAATTACTTTAGATTCCAATATTTCAACCCATTGAAATCAGAAAGGTACTATCGTAATTTAGATGAACAAGTACTCGCATTAATTACTGGTGAAATTGGATCAATGCCAGATTTGAAAAAGCCCGAAGATAAGCCGGATTCAAAACAACGCTCATTTGAACCGCATGAAAAAGACGATTTTACAGTAGTTAAAAAACAAGAAGATAATAAGAAAAGTGCGTCAACTGCATATAGTAAAAGTTGGCTAGCAATTGTATGTTCTATGATGGTGGTATTTTCAATCATGCTATTCTTATTTGTAAAGCGAAATAAAAAGAAAAATAAAAACGAATCACAGCGACGATAATCCGTGTGTGATTCGTTTTTTATATTATGGAATAAAAATGTGATATATAAAATTCGCTTGTTCCGTGGCTTTTTTCAAAGCTTCAGGATTAAGTAATTGGAATATAACGACAAATCCATTTTGTAACATATGAATAATAATTGGAACAGCAAGTCGTTTCGTCCATACATATGCTAATGAAAAAATGACGCCCATACCAAAGTAAATAGGAATAAATTTATAGTCATTATGCGCTAATGCAAAGATTAATGAGCTTACAGTCGTTGCAATAGCAAATGCGACGATACGGTTACCTTTAATTGCATTAAATAATTCGCCAAAGATTACTTTTCTAAATACATATTCTTCTAATAGAGGACCAACGATTGATACGAAAAAGATAAACAATGGAATCTTTCGTGCAATAACGATTAAACGCTCAGTATTTGGACTTGTTTGTTGTGTGCCAAAAATTTGAGTATATACAATACTAACTACCATTTGATAAATCATTACCAGTGCAAATCCAAGCAATGCCCATGGAATGATATATTTTTTAGGTTCTTTAACTTCTAATTCTAATTTTGTTGGATTTTTAATTTTTAAATTAATTAAAATAATCGTCGTGGCGGCGATTAAAAATAGAACAAGTTGTATGTAAATGACTGCTTTAGTCAGTTCTATGCCACTATATTGTACAAATGGTAATTTTGTTACAATGAGAAGCGGTAAAAATTGAGACAATATATAAATAATAACAGTTAGCAACGATGCCCATAGTCTTGTCATAATTTTCCTCCAAATATTTGTTTATAATTTATTTTATCGTAAATAACTTGAAGTTACAAAACTTAATTGAAAGGTTATGACTTGAAATTTTGACCAAATTTGATTATTATGAATGTATGTTAGCACTCTATAATGTTAAGTGCTAAACTTTAGGTTTTTTAAGGAGGAACAATCATGCTAAAACCAATTGGAAATCGTGTGATTATTGAGAAAAAAGAACAAGAACAAACAACTAAAAGTGGTATTGTTTTAACTGATAGTGCTAAAGAAAAATCAAACGAAGGCGTTATCGTTGCAGTAGGAACAGGACGCCTATTAAATGATGGTACAAGAGTGACTCCTGAAGTGAAAGAAGGGGACCGTGTCGTGTTCCAACAATATGCTGGTACAGAAGTTAAACGAGATAATGAGACTTATTTAGTTTTAAATGAAGAAGA
The DNA here is from genome assembly GCF_017151945.1 of Staphylococcus sp. EG-SA-10. Taxonomy (NCBI): domain Bacteria; kingdom Bacillati; phylum Bacillota; class Bacilli; order Caryophanales; family Staphylococcaceae; genus Staphylococcus; species Staphylococcus sp. EG-SA-10. Next base: position 145,880 of record NZ_JACVZJ010000004.1, on the reverse strand, counting down.
TATTTTAGCGGTAATTGAATAATATAGAATATAATTCATAGATAGATTGTAAAGAACGAAAATGAAATATGACTAAACAAATGGAGGTTTATCATTTATGGTTAAACAATTGAAATTCTCTGAAGATGCACGTCAAGCAATGTTACGTGGTGTAGACCAATTAGCAAATGCAGTTAAAGTAACTATTGGTCCTAAAGGACGTAATGTTGTATTAGATAAAGAGTTTACAGCACCTTTAATTACGAACGATGGTGTAACGATTGCTAAAGAAATAGAATTAGAAGATCCATATGAAAATATGGGGGCTAAACTAGTTCAAGAAGTCGCAAATAAGACAAATGAAATTGCTGGTGACGGTACGACAACTGCAACAGTGTTAGCTCAAGCAATGATTCAAGAAGGCTTGAAAAATGTTACAAGTGGTGCGAACCCAGTCGGTTTACGACAAGGTATCGATAAAGCAGTTAAAGTTGCTGTTGAAGCGTTACATGAAAATTCTCAAAAAGTTGAAAATAAAAATGAAATTGCGCAAGTAGGTGCGATTTCTGCAGCAGATGAAGAAATTGGGCGTTATATTTCTGAAGCTATGGAAAAAGTTGGCAATGATGGTGTAATTACAATTGAAGAATCAAATGGCTTGAACACTGAACTTGAAGTGGTTGAAGGTATGCAATTTGATCGTGGTTATCAATCACCGTATATGGTTACTGATTCAGATAAAATGGTTGCTGAATTAGAACGCCCATACATTTTAGTGACAGATAAGAAAATCTCATCATTCCAAGATATCTTACCTTTACTAGAACAAGTGGTTCAATCTAATCGTCCAATCTTAATTGTAGCTGATGAAGTTGAAGGCGATGCATTAACAAATATCGTGCTTAACCGTATGCGTGGCACATTTACAGCTGTTGCAGTAAAAGCACCTGGTTTTGGTGATCGTAGAAAAGCGATGCTTGAAGATTTAGCTATTTTAACTGGTGCGCAAGTGATTACTGATGATTTAGGCTTAGATTTAAAAGATGCATCAATAGATATGTTAGGTACTGCAAGTAAAGTAGAAGTAACTAAAGATAATACAACTGTTGTTGATGGTGACGGTGACGAAAACAGCATTGATGCACGTGTAAGCCAATTGAAATCTCAAATTGAAGAAACTGAATCTGACTTTGATCGTGAAAAATTACAAGAGCGCTTAGCTAAATTAGCAGGTGGTGTTGCAGTTATCAAGGTAGGTGCAGCAAGTGAAACAGAACTTAAAGAACGTAAATTACGTATTGAAGATGCATTAAATTCTACACGTGCAGCAGTTGAAGAAGGTATTGTTGCAGGTGGTGGTACTGCACTAGTAAATGTTTACCAAAAAGTAAGTGAAATTAAAGCTGAAGGCGACATTGAAACAGGTGTGAATATTGTACTTAAAGCATTAACTGCACCAGTTCGCCAAATTGCTGAAAATGCAGGATTAGAAGGTTCTGTTATTGTAGAACGTTTGAAAAACGCAGAGCCGGGTGTTGGTTTTAACGCTGCTACAAACGAGTGGGTTAATATGTTAGAAGCAGGTATCGTTGATCCAACTAAAGTAACACGCTCAGCATTACAACATGCAGCAAGTGTTGCAGCAATGTTCTTAACTACTGAAGCGGTTGTAGCATCAATTCCAGAAAAAAATAATGACCAACCTAACATGGGTGGCATGCCAGGAATGATGTAAAACAGTTTCTAGTTTTGACTAACTAGAACATTCCATGATAGACGAGTATGATTCGTTCCAAATAAATATTAGAGCGTATGAAAATATTTTAATTTAAGACGCCTTCCATTAGTTGACTAAACTTATGAGAGGCGTCTTTATTATGTGCTGATGTGTTATTGAGATTCATAATGGGGGGCTTTTTCAATGTTAAAATTATATAGATTATATAGAGAAGTTTAGTATAAACTTTGAGTATATAAGGAGTTTCTTCTAGTATGTTGTAATGTAATTAGATTTCCGGTAATCAATTAGGCTTTGCAGAGGACTCACTTGCGTATTGTAGTAAGAAGCTGTCTGCATTTTGAAAACACCCACACTAGTTACAGTATGGGTGTTTTTATGCTAAGAAACAAATTGGTTTAAGTGTAAAATCATATACACTAAAAAAATTTATTGAATCTATTGTTGAAAAGATGCTTTCATGATACATTGTAAACAAGAAGACAACATATACAATGTATACTTGGTTGTCAAATGAAGTAAAATAAGGAAGTGAGTAGTATGGCTACAATAAGTATTACTACAGATTATAAATTCACAAAAAAATCAGCGCAAAAACTAATAGATGCAATGGAGATTAACGAAAATAAAAGTAATGTGAACAAAACAAACATAAAAGCGACTAAAATAAAATCAACTTGTGAGATTGAAAATCTATTGAAGGACTATCGAAGTAATTGACTGTAAAAGTAATATCACTTTCAGAATTGTTAACAGGTGATAAGCAAGAGGTTAAGCGAAAGATACCTTCAGTTTTAAATATACTAAATTCATTTGAGACAATATCAATTTCAGGAAGTGAATCAGCGCACGATGTTGATTTATTTTTGAAAAATAAGTCTATAGCATTTGATAGGCAAAACCTGTCTAGAACTCATTTAGTTTTTTCACAATTCAAAAGCAAACAAATACTAGTTGGCTATTTTACAATTAGCAATAAACCCTTAGTTTTTACAAAACGTATGTTAGATAAAATATCAAACACGTTAAAGAAGAAGTTATATCAAAAGGGTGAAACTCACAGTGGAAATGACAATTTAATCATACAAGGATACTTAATTGCTCAAATAGGAAAAAATTATTCTGAAGAAGCATTGGCTACAAAATCCATAAATGGAAACGATTTGTTAACTTTAGCATATGAGAAAGTTTTAGAAGGTGCGAACATATTTGGCGGTTCATATATTTGGATAGAGTATGAAGATGTAGATAGATTAAGAGAATTTTATAGAAAATTTGGATTTACAGAAATCAAAGATCATACAAGTGAAAATAATTTGAAGATGGCTATTCTTAAAATATAAAGCACAAAACCACACCCACCTATTGATTTAGGAGTGTGGTTATTTTTATGGAAGAATTTATAAAATAAAGATCAAAGACATTTGAATATTTATCAACTGCTCTTATATCAACACCCATGTGTCTAGCTATTTCACTTTTGCTTATTTTCATGTTTAAGTTCATCATAACAATTATTAATTTTTGTAAATATGAAAGAGTAGTAACTTCAAAATCCGTATTTATGACTGAAGATAATTTTATTGTTGTTCACAGCAATAAAATTATCTCTAGAATTTTAGAAAATGTACATGTTTAAACAATCAAAAGTATACATTATTAAATTATCATTTCCATTCATCTTTTCAACAATTGAGGTTAACGTAGTAAAAAATAAGTTTTAAATATTTAAATCATTGTATAGTTTAGTTTTGAGTAGATTTTTTTAAAGGTGTACTTGTGCATTTTACTTAATTAAAGACATAAGACATTTAATCGGCCTAAAATAAATAAAAAAACTACCTGTTTAGGTAGTTTTTTAAATGTAATAGATTAAAACACTAGTTCATTTCTTGTTAAAGATGAATAGTTATTTTATAGATAAATTTGTCCTTTAGTGTAGCGGTAATTTTTAGGACTTTTTGGTGGTATAAATGTTCTTAATAAAGTTAATAGTCCTACTTTACCGCAAAGCATAACGAATATAATAATTATTTTAGTAATACCATGATATTCTGTGGTAAGGTTCATACTTAACCCGACTGTTCCAAATGCAGAAACCACTTCGAATAATAACTTGATTAATGATATGTTCGGATTAATTATCGATAATATAAAAGTAATGATACTGATAAATAGAAATGAGATATTAATGGTAACAATAGATAGTTTTATATGTTTGTCAGATATTTCTTTATTGAATACTGAAACATTATTTTCTTTACGTATATAATTTAGAACAAATATAAACGCTACTGCAAAAGTAGTTATTTTAATTCCTCCAGATGCACTGAGAGGGGCACCACCTATAAACATAAGTAGCATTAACATTAAGGCGGTAGATTTGTTAATGCTTGCTATATCTATACTGTTAAAACCCGCTGTTCGTGTTGTTACTGATTGGAAAAAAGAATTTCCGATTTTTTCAACTAGTCCCATATTTTGCATAGTATTAAACTGTTCTAATAAAAAGAATGTAATAGCTCCTATAATTATTAGGATACTAGTTGTAGTTAAGACTAATTTAGAATGTAAAGATAATTTACTCAATTTTTTACAATTAATAAAGTCTATTACGACAAAATGTCCAATACCTCCAAATATTATGAGTATTGAGATTGTAATAATGACAATTGGATCACTAGAATAATCTATTAAGTTATTCTTAAAAAGGGCAAATCCAGCATTATTAAAAGCTGATACTGATGTGAATAAGCTTAAAAATAAACCTTTGCCTATACCAAATTTTGGTATAAAAGATAAACACAAACAAATCATACCAATTAATTCAGTGACTAAACTATAAATAGCCAAGTGTTTAATTAGCTTAATAACACCACCAGGTTCGTCAATATTCCATGTAACCATAATCAAGAACCTATTTTTCATTGATATCTTTCTATTTAAAAATACTAGTGTCAATAGGGTTACGGTCACGATACCCAGACCACCTATTTGAATTAATAATAGTATTACTATTTCACCAAGTATATTAAACTGTGATCCTATATCAACTGGGGATAGGCCAGTAACTGTAAATGCACTTGAAGCTATAAATAGGGCATCTAAAAAAGATATTGGCTTTTTACCAGTGAAAGGTAAATATAATAAAAGAGCACCTATGATAGTTGTAGAGAAGAATAGCATTAAATAAAAATATAAAGGTTTGTGGACTTTGTTCATTTTAATTGCATACTCCTTTATATTATAAATTAATAATTAGATAATATCATAAATGAAAATAGAAATGTTACTGATGTGTATTACTTTTCAATTCAAGTCAGGGGCCCCAACACAGGGAATTTCGAAAAGAAATTCAACAGACAATGCAAGTTGGGGTGGGGCCTCAACAAAGAGAAATTGGATTCCCAATTTCAACAGACAATGCAATATATGTATGACAAATCAACGCTATAGTTTCAGTTTTGTATTTTTTATTCTATTAAATAATAATTAATAATATTGCATCACATATTATTTGTACCAACAAAATATTCATAAGATATTTGAGAAGACTTTTCAAATTTAAACTCATATGACATAATAAAATTTTCAAATAAGCCCAATTATAGATTATTATATTAATTGATTCTTAAAGTATTAGAAAATCCAGTTTATTAAAAAACTGAAAATTGCTAATTTTCAATTGATTGAAGATTTATTTTGTTTTATAATGAAATAAATATAAAAAAGGGGTGAATCTGTTTATCATTGGTAATATTTTTAACATAAAATTTGGTAAAAAAAGGATATAAAAATGTATAAAACTTTATTTTTTGACAAAATTGCTGAATTAAAAGAAAAAGGAAGCTATAGAATATTTACTGAGATTAACAGGATTGCAAACAAATATCCATTAGCCAAAGGGGAAGATGGTAAAGAGGTTGTTGTGTTTTGTAGTAACGATTATTTAGGTATGTCTCAAAATCAAGAAGTAATAAATGTAATGAGTGATGCTTTAAAAGAATATGGTGCAGGGGCAGGTGGTTCAAGGAATATTGGTGGAAGCCATAAATATTTTAAACTATTAGAAAATGAGATAGCAAAATGGCATAAAAAGGACTCAGCTTTAGTTTTTCCAACAGGATACTCTTCAAATGATGCGGCTTTGCAAGGTTTATTAAGAATATTCCCAGAAATGATTGTATTTTCTGATTCTAAAAATCATGCGTCTATAATAAATGCTTTGCGAAGTGTTAAAAATAAGATTGAAATTTTTGAACATAATAATGTTAAACATTTAAATGAATTACTGAATCAATATGATATTAATATACCAAAGTTAATAGTATTTGAGTCTGTATATTCAATGGATGGAGACATTGCACCAATAGTAGAGATAGTCGAATTAGCAAAAGAATATAATTCTTTAACTTTTTTAGATGAAGTACATGCAATTGGCATGTATGGTGAAGAAGGAAGAGGATACTCTGATGTTGTTGGTGTTCAGGAAGATATAGACATCATACAATCTACAATGGCAAAAGGAATCGGAATAATAGGAGGATATATAACCGGAGATCAATTACTCATAGATGTAATCAGATCATATTCTTCAGGTTTTATATTTACTACTGCATTACCTCCGGTTATTGCTGCGGGTTGTTTAACTAGTATAAAAATAGTCAGAAGTAATGATAAATTAAGAGAAGAATTGCAAGATAAAACGAAATACTTAAAAGAAAAATTCAAAGAAAATGGTATTGAAGTTTTGAAACAAAGTAAGACACATATACTCCCAGTTATAATTGGAGATTCAAAAAAATGTGAGGAAGCAGCAAAGTTACTTCTAGATAAATTTAATATTTATGTTCAAGCAATTAATTCACCTACTGTAGAAATTGGTACTGAAAGATTTAGAATTAATGTAACGCCAAATCACACAAAAGAACAAATGGATTTATTGGTTTCTTCAATTGTTTATGTTTTTGATTTTTTGAACATTAGGAGAAGTGTGTAATTATGAATTATTTAATGTACCTGTTTTGCATGTTTATATGGGGATTAAACTTTATAGCGGTAAAGATACAAGGAGATAGTTTGCCTTTAGAAGTTGCTTTATTGTATAGATCTTTAATTGCTTTTTCGCTATTCGGTGTAATGTTCATATTTATTTTTAAAAAACTGAAATTAAATAATACAAATTGGTTTACGATAATTGGTTTTGGACTATGTAACTTTACTATAAGTTATTTGCTTCTTTATTACGGTACTTTCTATAGTTCAGCTGCTATAGTTACATTGATTTTTTCAATGAAAGCCATATTAACACCTATATTTATTAGTATGGTATTCAAGAGGAAAATTTCTAACAGAATATATATAGGGGGAGGACTAGGAGTTGTAAGTGTAGTTGTAATCTTATATCCTGATTTAAACAGCTTAACAAATGAATTTATAATTGGTGTAGCATTTGCTCTTTTAGGTACAATTATAACGTCAATTGGTGATGTTTTATCTTTATATAACAGTGAAAGTAAAGTTCATCCTGTTTTGTCAAATACAATTGGTATGTTATCAGCAGTGATATTTTTACTTATTTATACTAGTTTCAAAGGATATAGGTATTCATTTCCATTAGAATTAAATTTTTGGTTTGGTTTATTATATTTATCTATTCTAGCTTCATTTTTAGCCTGGTTTTTCTATCTGAAATTAATTAATAATATTGGAGCAGCTGAAAGTGGTTACATGGTTGCTATGTTTCCTGCAATTGGTGGTATAGCAAGTGTTATTATGGGAGAAACTCATTTAAGTATAAATTTAGTAGTCGGGATTATATTAGCATGTATGGGTGCATATTTAGCATTATATAAACCAAAACCTAGTTAATAACATAACTATATTTGTGGATTTATAGGCTATGTGAATCAAATAGTTCAATTATTAGGTGAAAATTTACTATATAAGAAGTTGTGTATATTTAAATTTAATAAAAAATTAAACCTTTAAATGACTAACAGAATATGATGGCATGGTAGGAATAATATAATCTCATTTTCTAGTTTTTATTAACTAAAAAGTTAGGTTTTGGACGATTATGATTCATAACACGAAAATATTAGAATACACGAAAATATATTTTATTATGAGACGTTTTCCATTAGTCGACTAAACTATTGGAAGGCGTCTTTCTTTATGACCATTAGTCTATATATGTATGACAAATCACCACCATAATTTCAGTTTTACATCACTTAATCAATGAAAATGTGCTTGTTGATATTTGGATATTTACATTCAAACAATATTCATCGCTATTTCTATCAACTTAAAATTCGCAATAAAAAACTGCCAGCACGCGAATAGGGCAGCTGACAGCATCGTTCTTATTTTTCTTTTAAATATTGAATGGAAGCCTCTTTAAAAATATCAATATATTTCAGATACATATCTTTTTCAATATATTCATCGATTTGATGTGCCATTAATGGATTACCTGGTCCAAAAATGGCTAAATCAACATTGTCCTTATTATCACCTAAGAAACTAGAGGCATCTGTTGCACCTACAAGCGCCGAAACAAATATATCGTCTTTGTTTACATAACTAGAAGCTACATCTTTAATCGTAGTAATTAATTTGCTATTTTTATCGCTTGTTACAGGTCGGTGATTGCTTGGAATATCGAGTGAAAGCTTATTGCTATTCACATTATTAATGATATTTTGGAAAAACGATTCTATAAAGTCGTTATCATACTCAGGAACTGGTCTTACGTTAAATTCAAGTGAAGCTTCATCTGGTACAGAGTTAAATTGTTTGCCGCCATTTATAATCGAACATACAGCTGTAAGACCAGATGCATAATTTGCATCCTCTTCAGAAATTTCTTTTCCTATCAATGATTTGAACATGGGTGCAACATCTAATTCATGTTTAGTATCATGTTTTTTAAGCTCTGAATATTTTTCTTTAAATTGATTATAAAATTCAAGCAGTGTATCAATTGCATTGTCACCAATAAATGGAACTGAGCTATGGACAGCTTTACCAGTTGCAGTTACTTTACATGACATAGACCCTTTATGTGCATAATAAATTCCAGATCCAGTTGGTTCAGCAATAATTAAGCCATCTACATCGTCTAAATAGCCTTTATCAGCCAATAATTTGGCACCTTCTTGTTCTTTCTCTTCGCCAGCAGTAGCTAGTAATCTTATCGTTCCTTGAGGTAATTGATTTTGTTCTTTTAATTCAATGAGTGTGATGACCAAAGCCATCAGACCGCCTTTCATATCCGTTGTGCCTCGACCATATAATTTGCCATCTTTTTCTGTGAGTTGAAAAGGGGGATAAGTCCAATTATCTTGATTTCCTGCATCAACAACATCCATATGACCACTCAATGCGAGTATAGGTGAGCCGTTACCGATTTCTGCAACGATATTGGCGCGGTGTTCATTAACTTTCAAAATTTCAGATTTAATATCGTACTTGTCGAATAAATCTTTTAAATAATTACAAACGTCTATTTCATTATTATTTTCAGTTTGTAGTTCAACAATATCTGCTAGTAATTGAATTTTTTCTTTTTCACTAAAAGTTGTCATTAAGCTCACACCTTTTCAAAGTAGTATATATATTTATATAAACATAATTTTCATTCTTAAACATAATTTAAAATGCAGAAAGTAGTGTGTTATTTGATTTCGTTCTATGAAATTAACTGTCTAGTATCAACGATCTTATTAACACTGATATCGGGTATGCTTAATTTTATAGTAAATTGTATGAGAAAGATGCAGGATATTATTTATCTAATAATTATATATAAATTTCAAATCGATGGTTATTAACTACTAAATAAAAATATTTGCTAAATTAATGACTTTGTACACACATTATTTTTAAAGAGGATAAAGTATTTAATAATATTAACAAAATCATTTAATAAATAGTTAAATATATATTCTCTATTTTTGTGATATTATTCACATGTCGATACATATCAACAAATATCAATCATACGAAAGAAGGTTATAACAATGAAAAATAAAAAACGTGTTTTAATAGCGTCATCATTATCATGTGCAATTTTATTGTTATCAGCAGCAACGACTCAAGCAAATTCAGCTCATAAAGACTCGCAAGACCAAAATAAGAAAGAACATGTTGATAAGTCTCAACAAAAAGACAAACGTAATGTTACTAATAAAGATAAAAATTCAACAGTACCTGATGATATTGGGAAAAACGGTAAAATCACAAAACGAACTGAAACAGTATATGATGAGAAAACAAATATACTCCAAAATTTACAATTCGACTTTATCGATGATCCAACTTATGACAAGAATGTATTACTTGTTAAAAAACAAGGCTCAATTCATTCAAATTTAAAGTTTGAATCTCATAAAGAAGAAAAAAATTCAAATTGGTTAAAGTATCCAAGTGAGTACCATGTAGATTTTCAAGTAAAAAGAAATCCTAAAACTGAAATACTAGATCAATTGCCGAAAAATAAAATTTCAACTGCGAAAGTAGACAGTACATTTTTATATAGCTCAGGTGGTAAATTCGATTCAACGAAAGGTATTGGACGAACTTCATCAAATAGCTACTCCAAAACGATTAGTTATAATCAGCAAAATTATGACACAATTGCCAGCGGTAAAAATAATAACTGGCATGTACACTGGTCAGTTATTGCGAATGACTTGAAGTATGGTGGAGAAGTGAAAAATAGAAATGATGAATTATTATTCTATAGAAATACGAGAATTGCTACTGTAGAAAACCCTGAACTAAGCTTTGCTTCAAAATATAGATACCCAGCATTAGTAAGAAGTGGCTTTAATCCAGAATTTTTAACTTATTTATCTAATGAAAAGTCAAATGAGAAAACGCAATTTGAAGTAACATACACACGAAATCAAGATATTTTGAAAAACAGACCTGGAATACATTATGCACCTCCAATTTTAGAAAAAAATAAAGATGGTCAAAGATTAATTGTCACTTATGAAGTTGATTGGAAAAATAAAACAGTTAAAGTCGTTGATAAATATTCTGATGACAATAAACCTTATAAAGAAGGATAATATTGAAAGGGCGGATTACTAATGATTAAACAATTATACAAAAACATCACAATTTGTAGTTTAGCAATATCTACTGCATTAACTGTATTTCCGGCAACTTCTTATGCAAAAATTAATTCTGAAATTAAAGCTGTTTCTGAGAAGAATCTTGATGGTGATACTAAAATGTATACACGTACAGCTACAACAAGTGATAGTCAAAAAAATATTACTCAAAGCTTACAATTTAATTTCTTAACTGAACCTAATTATGATAAAGAAACAGTATTTATTAAAGCAAAAGGTACTATTGGTAGTGGTTTGAGAATTTTAGAACCAAATGGTTATTGGAATAGTACATTAAGATGGCCTGGATCTTATTCAGTTTCAATTCAAAATGTTGATGACAATAACAATACAAATGTGACTGACTTTGCACCAAAAAATCAGGATGAATCAAGAGAAGTTAAATATACGTATGGTTATAAAACAGGTGGAGATTTTTCGATTAATCGTGGAGGCTTAACTGGAAATATTACAAAAGAGAGTAATTATTCAGAGACGATTAGTTATCAACAACCATCATATCGTACATTACTTGATCAATCTACGTCACATAAAGGTGTAGGTTGGAAAGTTGAAGCACATTTGATAAATAATATGGGACATGACCATACGAGACAATTAACTAATGATAGTGATAATAGAACTAAAAGTGAAATCTTTTCTTTAACACGAAATGGAAATTTATGGGCGAAAGATAATTTCACACCTAAAGACAAAATGCCTGTAACTGTGTCTGAAGGTTTTAATCCAGAATTTTTAGCTGTTATGTCACATGATAAAAAAGACAAAGGTAAATCACAATTTGTTGTTCATTATAAAAGATCAATGGATGAGTTTAAAATAGATTGGAATCGCCATGGTTTCTGGGGCTATTGGTCTGGTGAAAACCATGTAGATAAAAAAGAAGAAAAATTATCAGCATTATATGAAGTTGATTGGAAGACACATGATGTGAAGTTTGTAAAAGTACTTAATGATAATGAAAAGAAATAAGTAATAAAAGTTGCCTGCTACATAGAATGTAGTAGGTAACTTTTATTTATATTTGAGTAGATAGATTTATTATGATGTGCAGTGTATGAATCATATTTAAGTGCAGACGAAGTATCTATATTAATGAAGAAATATTGGAGTGGGACAGAAATGATAAAGAGCCACTAACGATTTATTATGTAGTGGTTCTTACACATTAGCCACAGCTAATATGTACTTAAAAATAGGAATACATGAGTAAAACTCATGCATAAGAAATACTAATTTCTAAAGAAAAAATATTTCTTTATGTTGGGGCCACCCCAACTTTCATTGTCTGTAGAAATTGGTGTTCCAATTTCTTTTCGGATTTCTTTTCGAAGTTCTCTGTGTTGGGACCACGCAGTCAACTAATACCATAACATTATAGAGCCTAGAACTTGATTTATGTCCTAGACTCAGTCAATTCAAATTTTAACAATATAACTCGCTTCGACTTTTTAGAACGAAGCGAGTTATTAGTTAGTTGAGCACTATTTACTATAGGCTTTGATTGGGTAATGATCTGAAAAATCATTGTAAACGTAGTAATATGGGAACGCATATACATCCCATGGCTTAGGTTTTTCAGTCACAACTTCATTGACTAATTGTTTTGGTTGTTTATGATCTTTATCTGTAAATATATAGTCTAAATGTTCTGGTTTACCATTAGGGTAATTATATTTCGCAATTGAATTTGATTGAGGGTCCCATGTACTATTATGACCTGCATATAGAACATCATTTACATTCAAGTTTTTAAGCATATCTTTGAACTCTGGAGTACCTTTATTTACATTAAGATCGCCACCTATATATACCGTTTCATTTTTAGAGATATTTTTCTTTTTAACAAAGTCACTGATTTCTTTCATTTGTTCAGCTCTAATTTTTCGATCATGTCCAGCACCACAACGTGAATCTTCAGATTGTGTATGTGTACCGATAACGTGAACGTTCTTACCATTTTTCTCTATTTTTGTATAAACAAAGCCTTTGTTGCTATCATTATCGAATCCACAACCGCTTTTGAAAACATGCTGGATTTTCTCTTTAATAGGATATTTACTTACAATCGCTACGCCACCATCTTCTGCAACAGTTGATGAGTAGCTACCTTCAGTTTTGTCCCACCCTGATTGAGAACGGCCGAGTACAGGTGTTTGATAAGGATATTCTTTTTTTACATTACTTAATAATTTATCTGATGCGCCATTATCAAATGCTTCATTGAATATTACGACATCATTATTTTTAATATAAGAAGATTGTCCGATTAAATCAGCGCGTTTATATTGCCCCCAGTTTGGATACATAGAAACCTTGTAACAACAGTATTTATTGGGTTTGGAGTCCCTAATGGGTCCCTAAATTACATACTTTCTAAAATTTTAGTTGTTTTTTTGTCCTCTTCATTAAATTTTTCTTCTAACAAATGAGAATACACGGATGTAGTTATTGCTATATTTTTATGACCTAATCTTTTAGAAATGTAATGTATAGATACACCTTTTGCTAGTAAATAAGAACAATGAGTGTGTCTTAATGCGTGCGATGTAATAATTGGTATATTATTGACTCTACAGGCTGATTTCAAAGCATTATTGATAGCCTGAAGGTTAATTATAAATCCGGCTTCTTTGAAAATGTAACCATCATAGCTAATTGCAAATGTACTTATGACGTCCATAATGTGTTTCATATCAGATTTAGCGATACTGATATATCTAGGGGAAGTATCGGTTTTTCGCTCGTCAATAAATATAGTGTTTTTCACTTGGTTGATATGCTCAATCTTTATATTTCTTGCACCACTGACACGACAACCCGTACAAATCATTATGAATAGCGCTAATGATGAACGAGTTCTCTTCTTTCTGACGTGATCTTTTAGTATTTCATATTCAGTTACCGAGATGAATTTTTCTTGTTCTGACTTCGTAGGTTTTCCGGCTTTATAATTAACTTTATAAGCGGGGTTTTTAAAAATAAGTCCATCATATAATGCGTCATCTAAAGCTGACCGAATAGCACCGTTTGTTTTTCTTATAGTTTCTTTTGCGTGTTCTTTTGAATAGTCGTTTATGAATTTCTGATAAACTTGTCTATTTATCTTTGATAACTCCATTTTACCTATTTTATGTTTTTGTATATGTTGTAATGCATTTCTATAATGACGGTAGGTATTTTCTTTAACAACAGGTTGTTTATATGTTTTAATCCAATTTTCGAAGTATTCTGCAAGAGTTATATAGTTATCTATATTAAAACCACTTCTTAACTCATTTAACTTGTCTAGTCCAGCAGAATTAGCTTCACGCTTTGTTCTAAAACCTTTCTTACGGTATCTTTTTCCTTCATGCTTAAATTCATATTGCCATTTTTTACCATCGTAACAACGTGTTTTCATGCGTTCCCTCCTCAAAATTGGCAAAAAATAATAAGGGTAGGCGGGCTACCCAAAATTTAGTACTAGGTACTAAATATGTTATAATAAAATAAAAAGTAGGTGATAAGATGACTCAATTTCTAGGGGCGCTTCTTCTTACAGGAGTTTTAGGTTACATACCATATAAATATCTAACAATGATAGGTTTAGTTAGTGAAAAAAACAAGATTATCAATACTCCTGTATTATTGATTTTTTCTATTGAAACATGTTTGATATGGTTTTATACTTTTATAATTTTTAATAATGTTGATTTAAAAAATTTGAGTTTACTTCAGTTGCTTACAGGTCTAAAAGCAAATATTTGGTTTCTAATTATTTTTGTTTTAACAGTGCTTGTATTTAATCCTTTAATTGTTAAATTCATTATCTGGTTAATTAATGAAACAAGAAAGTTTATGAATTTGGATTGTATAAGCTTATTAGACAAAAGAGACAAGTTGTTTAATAACAACGGTAAACCAGTATTTATAGTTATTAAAGACTTTGAAAACAGAATCATAGAAGAGGGTGAACTTAAAACCTATAATTCAGCTGGTAGCGATTTCGATTTACTAGAGGTTGAGCGACAAGATTTCAAAGTATCTGATTTACCGTCAAACGATGAATTGTATATTAAACATACACTTGTAGACCTTAAACAACAAATTAAATTGGATTTATATTTAATGAATGAATATTAATCTTTTTTCTTAGCTTTTTCTGATAAAGTGCTTTTTAAGTTTTCGCTGGCACCCGGCTTTTCAAAACTTTTGTTTATTGGGTTACTACGAGTAGCTTCTTGTTTTTTGTTTTTATCCGCCATAAAATTCTCACCACCATTCAACGTCTACACTTGTAGGCGTTTTTTGATTAGTAAAATCATAATGAATCTTCTTTGGTTAACTTATCGCCATCTATTTTTTGTGAAATAAATTCCAAGTATTTACGCGCATTATGTGACGATAAATCTTTAGGTAACTCATAAGTGAATGGTTGATTACCACTAGTTAAAACTTCATATACTATAGTTTCTTTTTTTATTTTGCAATTTTTTATTTTCATTATAAACTTCCTTTCAAACACTGCTGAAATAGACGTCTTTTTCAAATAAGCATGATTAATACTTCAATTCTTTAATCCACATATATTTAAAAGTGAGGTAGTAGGTAATAAATATAAGACTTAAAGTTAAGATTGCTTTTTTCATGTCAATTTCTCCTTTGTTTATATTTATATTAAAGCGCCACATAGGCGCTATTAATCAAAAATACGATAGTTATAAATAACTTTGCCTATCACTTCGATTTCATCAATAGAATCTAAATCGTAAGAATTAGTTTTAAATTCATCTGAATAGCTTACTGGGTCTAAATGTAGTTTTGTTTCAGTACGTCTCACACGCTTAACTGTATATTCACCACCTAGACGTAATACAAGGATGTCATTGCTGTTAAGTTTATGATCACAAGACTTTCTATAATCATGGACAATTATATAAGAACCGTTAGCGAGTATTTTATTCATGCTATCTCCGTTTATTTTTAGTGCTATACATTCGCTAGGTTTACGACCGTTAAAAGCAAGTGGTGGAACTTTTAATTTTTCATTATCAATTGCAACTTCTTCGAAATTTCCAGCAGAAACTTTACCGAAATATGGAACCTCGATTTCGCTATCAAATTCTGGCAAAACAATTTCCTCAATTTCTCCTAATAGGTAACCTTTAGAAACATTGAACAAACTTGAAATTTTTTCGACCATACCCATTCTAGGTTCAGTTCTTCCGCTTTCCCACATTCTTATAGTACCTTCGGAAACATCTAATTTTCTAGCCATCTCAACTTTAGACAATCTATTGTTCAATCTGATTTCTTTTATGGAATTTTTGAAAGCCATTTTGTTTTCCTTCCTTATATATAATGTTTTTACACTTTCATTATACTATGAAAAATCGTAATTGCAACCCTTAAAATACGATTTACAAAAATAAAAATACGTAAATCTCTAAAATGATTACGAAAAATACTTGCAATCGCATTTTAATTACGATATACTTTAGTCAGAACTTAACAAGGAGGCAAAAAAATGAACTACATCAAACATAGTTTGAAATTAGATGAATGGCGAAAACGAAAAGGTTACACACAGTCATCTTTCGCTGAAAAACTCGGGATTTCGCCGTCTACTTATAACATTTGGGAAAACAATCCAGAAATGATTAAACCTAGAGACGCCTTTAGAATTGCTAAAACATTAGATATCTCTATTGATGAGATTATTTTTTTTAAAGATGAATCGTATTTTAAATACGTTTTAGTCGAAGAAAAACAAACATCTTAAAAGGAGGAACGAACAATGCAAGCATTACAAAGATTTCAAAATTCGCAATTTGGAGATTTAGAAATTTTAACCATTGAAGGTAAGCAGTGGTTTCCGGCGACGGAAGTCGCTATGACTTTAGGATATTCAAACCCTAGAGATGCAATAAGCAGACACGTAAAACGACGTGGGGTCGTGAATCACGACGTCATCGATTCACTTGGAAGAAAACAAAACAAAAAGTTCATAGATGAAGGTAACTTATACAGATTAATCTCACGTTCGAAATTACCACAAGCAGAACAATTTGAAGAATGGGTGTTTGATGAAGTTTTACCAGCCATTCGCAAACACGGTATCTACGCAACAGACAATGTAATTGAACAAACATTAAAAGATCCAGACTACATTATTACAGTATTGACTGAGTATAAGAAAGAAAAAGAGCAAAACTTACTTTTACAACAAGAAATCGGAGAGCTAAAACCCAAAGCAGATTATGTTGATGAAATCTTAAAATCAACTGGCACATTAGCTACAACTCAAATCGCGGCAGACTACGGTATATCAGCACAAAAGTTAAACAAACTACTACACGAAGCTAGATTACAAAGAAAAGTAAATAAACAGTGGGTACTTTACTCAGAACACATGGGCAAGAGTTACACAGAATCAGACACTATAGCAATTGTACGCTCTGACGGTAGAGAAGACACAGTTTTACAAACTAGATGGACACAAAAAGGCAGATTGAAAATACATGAAATCATGACTGAATTCGGTTATGAAGCTAACGTAACTGCTTAACAGGAGGGCGCAGCAAATGCAAGCTCAAAACAAAAAAGTCATCTATTACTACTATGACGAAGAAGGTAATAGACGACTATTATCAATTGGGAATTTGGAACATTATTTATTAGCAGATATCAAATCAAGGTTTGATTTATATAAAAAGAAAATACCTGACTTAGATAATCTGTTCGTTCAAATAGACGGTGTTGAATTTAAATTACTATAGCCCGAGCATCTTGTTAACGACTGACGATGCGATTTGTTGAATTATAGGGATTGAAATCGAAGAAACTTTTGACGCTTTAGCTTTAGTTTCTCTCCAAACTTCGACATCTCTAACATCATCCAAAAGGTTGTGACCTGAAAAATTCATATGTTTAACAAAATAACCTTCCATATAGAATTCAGCGTCTATATAACCTGCACCGGTCAATTGTTTAACAGTGTATTCGATGTCTTCACGTGAGAAATTTTTAATTGTATTTTCTAGGTCTTCATTATCTAGAACATTATTTAATTTTAAATCACTCTCTATAACTAAAAGAACTTCACGTATGCAATCGTGTTTTAACTTCATACGAATTCACCTCCTTAATAGGAGTATAGCAGAAAGGAGCATAAACAATATGGAAGATATGAAAGAACTTTATTCTTTAAAAATCCAAAAGAAGAATTTAAATAATAAACAAAAGAATTTAATGTCTGTAATTAATCAATGTATTGAACTAGAAAAGTTTTCTTACACTGAAATTAAAAAAGTTCTCTACCTAATTGATAGAGAACAAAAGTATTTAGCTAATAACCGCAGAAAAACATAAGTTAAAAATAATCTAACTCGGACTGCTGGCAATCTTCTAAATATTTTTCATACTGATTTTTAGTTCCGCCCAGAACGTATTCAGTATTGTAGTACGCTTGTCCATTATCCAAAATTTTAACTAATTTTGTACCAACATGAACGATATCCCAACCTTCTTTTAACAGATCGTTAGCTGCATCATTAGCTAAATCGTCATCGAAAGACAAAAGGTGATAGTAGTTTTTCATAATATTCACCTCCTCTCTGTAGGAGATAACAACATTATACACGAAAGGAATGATAGAAATGCCACATGTATTAAACGTAACCGTTCCAATACCTGAAACACATGTACTTATCACAAAAGATGAATATGATGAGCTAATTGGTTATTCATTAGACCCTGTATGGAACATGAGTGACTTAAAGAAGAAATTAAAAATTGCATCTGATGAGACTATCAAGGACAGATTACTATTTCATCCTAGATTTGAAAAAGAACTAAGAGCGCAAGGAATTGTGCATTACCCAGATGAGAATTTTAATCGCTGGAGATTTAACGCAAGAAAGATGAATAAATTCGTCGATGAGCATTTCAATGAAATATATAAGGAGAGAATAAAATGAGCAACATTTATAAAAGCTACCTAGTAGCAGTACTGTGCTTTACAGTCTTAGCAATTGTACTTATGCCGTTTCTATACTTCACTACTGCATGGTCAATTGCGGGATTCGCAAGTATCGCAACATTCATATTCTATAAGGAATATTTTTATGAAGAATAAAAAAACTGCTACTTGCGACAACAAGTAACAGTGACAAACATTTATCAAAATATACAACTTAATTAAATCAAAATATACGGAGGTAGTCAACTATGACTAAAAATTATAAAGACATGACGCAGGACGAAATAAAAGACTTATTATCTGAAAAAAGCGGAGAATTGTATGAATTAGCGAAAGAAATTAAGGGAGAAAGTAAATTTGATATTTTACTTTTCTCATCAATAGGAGTTATCGACGGAGATTATTTAGCAGGTTCAAGTTCTGTGATTGGTCATACTTTCGATCTTGCTTCCTTATTGGATAGCACTAAGAGTTATAAAGACATTGTCAATGTTCTCCAAATGTGTAAATCACAAAAATTTATCGGTATTGATGACGACAAGGAGGACTAAAACAATGTATTACGAAATAGGCGATATCATACGCAAAAATATTCATGTTAACGGATTCGATTTTAAGCTATTCATTTTAAAAGGTCATATGGGCATATCAATACAAGTTAAAGATATGAACAACGTACCAATTAAACATGCTTATGTTGTAGATGAGAATGACTTAGATATGGCATCAGACTTATTCAACCAAGCGATAGATGAATGGATTGAAGAGAACACAGATGAACAGGACAGACTAATTAACTTAGTCATGAAATGGTAGAGGGGGATTAACTAATGGCTAATCTATATGAGCTATCAGAAGCATTTAAAGAGATGTCTAATCAAGATGAATTAGATCCAACATTACTAAAAGATACATTAGATTCTATCAAAGCAGAAATGAACGTCAAAGTAGACAACATTGTCAATTGGAGACGTGAAACTTTAGGTGACATAGATGTCATAGATAAAGAAATTAAGAGACTTCAAAATTTAAAAAAACAAAAACAAAATTTAACTGATCGTTTAAGAGATTACTTAAAAGAGATGTTAGAAACACAGGAAGTAGATAGTTACCGCACAGCTACTAATCATATTTACAAGCGCAAAAACGGGGCTAGTAAAAATATTATCGATGAAAAACTTATTCCAAAGGATTATTGGCTATCACAAGCGCCAAAGCTTAATTCTAAGCAACTAATCGATGATTTGAAAGCTGGCAAAGATATTCCGGGTGCTGAATTAAAGGTAACGGAAAGTTTGGTGATTAAGTGATGAGTGAGGAACAAGACATTTTACAAGAACTAGGTATTGAAGAAATTAACGAAGATACTCAGAACTATTATTCAATTATGGTATATGGCAAATCAGGAACCGGAAAGACGACTTTAGCCACTAGAGAAAACAACGCTTTTATTATTGATATTCACGAAGATGGCACTCAAGTAACGCGGCAAGTTTTTGTGAAGAGGGTCGACAATTACATTGCTTTTAGAAACACAATTGCGAGTATTGAATCGATTGTAAATACAGCTAGACAAAGAGGAAAGTTACTTGATGTGGTTGTAATTGAAACAGCACAAAAGTTAAGAGATATAACGCTGACTCATGTGATGAACACGCACCAAGTCAAAAAAGCAAGAATTCAAGATTATGGGGAAACATCTAAATTAATTGTTAACTCGATTAGGCACCTATTAAAGGTTAAAGATAAGCTCGGATTTCACGTTGTGCTTACAGGACATGAAGGGCTTAACTCAGAAGATAAAGATGAGAACGGAAAAATTATTAACCCTAGAATATCAATTGAAGTACAACCGGCAATACACAATAACTTAGTAACTCAGTTCGACATTATAGGACATACATTTATAGAAGATCATACAGATGAGAACGGAAATGCGACACACGACTATGTATTTTCTGTAGAGCCTTCTAATTTATATACAACTAAAGTTAGGCATAATCCGCAAATAACAATCAATAATCCAGGTATTAAAAATGCTTCAATTTCAAAAATTATAGATATGGCACAAAACGGAAACTAATAAAAAACTAAAAAGGACGGTATTTAATTATGAAAATCACAGGACAAGCGCAATTTACTAAAGAAACAAATCAAGAAAAGTTTTATAACGGCTCAACAGGGTTTCAAGCTGGAGAATTCACAGTGAAAGTTAAAAATATTGAATTCAATGATAGAGAAAATAGATATTTCACAATCGTATTTGAAAATGATGAAGGCAAACAATATAAACATAATCAATTTGTACCGCCGTATAAATATGATTTCCAAGAAAAACAATTGATTGAATTAGTTACTCGATTAGGTATTAAGTTAAATCTTCCTAGCTTAGATTTTGATACCAATGATCTTATTGGTAAGTTTTGTCACTTGGTATTGAAATGGAAATTCAATGAAGATGAAGGTAAGTATTTTACGGATTTTTCATTTATTAAACCTTACAAAAAGGGCGATGATGTTGTTAACAAACCTATTCCGAAGACAGATAAGCAAAAAGCTGAAGAAAATAACGGGGCACAACAACAAACATCAATGTCTCAACAAAGCAATCCATTTGAAAGCAGTGGCCAATTTGGATATGACGACCAAGATTTAGCGTTTTAAGGTGTGGTTTAAATGCAATACATTACAAGATACCAGAAAGACAATGACGGCACTTATTCCGTCGTTGCTACTGGTGTTGAACTTGAACAAAGTCACATTGACTTGCTAGAAAACGGATATCCACTAAAAGCAGAAGTAGAGGTTCCGGACAATAAAAAGTTATCTATAGAACAACGCAAAAAAATATTCGCAATGTGTAGAGATATAGAACTTCACTGGGGCGAACCAGTGGAATCAACTAGAAAATTATTACAAACAGAATTGGAAATTATGAAAGGTTATGAAGAAATCAGTCTGCGTGACTGTTCAATGAAAGTTGCAAGGGAGTTAATAGAACTGATTATAGCGTTTATGTTTCATCATCAAATACCTATGAGTGTAGAAACGAGTAAGTTGTTAAGCGAAGATAAAGCGTTATTATATTGGGCTACAATCAACCGCAACTGTGTAATATGCGGAAAGCCTCACGCTGACCTAGCATATTACGAAGCAGTCGGTAGAGGCATGAACAGAAACAAAATGAATCACTATGGCAAACATGTATTAGCGTTATGTCGCGAACATCATAACCAGCAACATGCGATTGGCGTTAAGTCGTTTGATGATAAATATCACTTGCATGACTCGTGGATAAAAGTTGATGAGAAGCTCAATAAAATGTTGAAAGGAGAAGACAATGGGAGAAGTATCGTGGATAAAACTTAAAGTTGGCATGTTTGATGACAGCAAAATCAAATATATCGAAGCCTTACCCGAAAGAGATACGATCATAACTATTTGGGTTAAGTTGCTAACTTTATCAGGAAAGTACAACGAACAAGGTTATATTATGTTATCCGAAAACTTGCCTTATAACGAAGAAATGTTAGCAAATGAGTTTAGTCGACCTATCAACTCAATAAGGTTAGCAATACAAACTTTTGAGACATTGGGCATGATTGAAAAAGTTAATGGTGTCATAAAAGTGACAAATTGGGAAAAGCACCAAAACATTGAAGGACTCGAGAAAATCAGGGCGCAGAACAGGTTGAGGAAACAAAAGCAACGAGAAAACAACAGAAAATTGCTAAATGGTCACGTGACGTCACGTGACAGTCACGCAACAGAAGAAGATAAAGAATTAGATAAAGAATTAGAAAGAGATAAAGAAAAAGATATAGATAAGAACTTAAGTTCAAATAATAGCGCAACTGACGTTACGCATGAGCAATTTGAGGAATGGTGGAAACTTTACGACAAGAAGAAAGATAAGAAGATGTCTTTTACTAAATTCAAATCATGCTTAAAGAAACATTCTTTTGAACAAATTATGCAAGGTACTCGAGAATATTTAAAAACTATTACAGACAAGCAATATCAAAAGTACCCTAAAACGTTCTTAACTAACGAAAGCTATATGAATGATTATATCGAAGAGATTAAAGAAGAAGTAAACAATCAATATGTAGATGCGTTTCAGCGTGCATCACAATCCAGTATAGAAAATTTACCGTTTTAAAGGAGTGAGAAAGTGGAGTCATTCCAGAACTTAGCAAAGAAACCAACTTTAAAAAAACAAATCATTGAACAAGCGTTTGATTTGAAATGTGAGAACTGTGGACGTAAGTACGACTATTACAAATTCGATGACGGTTCAGAATTCAAACATGGTTGTGACTGCGAAATGATAGAGTACGCCAAACAATCAACTGAAAACTATCACAAGAGAAATAGACGAAGAAAAGCAGAACGCATATTCAAACAATCGATAATGAACGAAGATCTAACGAAAGCAACGTTTGATAATTACAATCCGACTAATGAACAACTAGTCTATGCGAAAAACTTATGCGAACGTTACGCAAACAATTTCACGTTAGACAATAAACAATCGCTACTAATTCAAGGCTCATTTGGTACAGGTAAATCACACTTATCAATGAGTATTGTTAAATCAGTTAAAGCTAAAGGCTACACAGTGCTATATATGAACGTACCTCAATTGATATCAACAATTAAAAACACTTATAACAACCAAACTGCTATGACTGAACAGGAATTGGCTCAAATTATAAGTGATGTCGATTTAATGGTATTCGATGACTACGGTATCAACATGAACGAATTCGCTACTAGTAAGATGTTTGAGCTTATCGAAAGTAGAATAGGCAAACACAATATCTTTACTACCAACTTAGACGAGAAAGAAATGACAAAAAACAAAGACTTACAACGTATATTCAGCAGAATCATGAGCAACACAACGCTTATCAAGATGGACGGTCAAGATTACAGGACTAGAGGTTTAAAACTATGATTACCAAAGAATTTTTAAAAACTAAACTTGAGTGTTCAGATGTGTACGCTCAGAAACTCATAGACGAGGCACAGGGAGACGAAAACAAGTTATATGACCTATTTATCCAAAAACTTGCAGAACGTCACACACGCCCCGCTATCGTCGAATATTAAGGAGTGTTAAAAATGCCGAAAGAAAAATATTACTTATACCGAGAAGATGGCACAGAAGATATTAAGGTTATCAAACATGAAGATAACGAGAATGAAGTTTATTCGCTCACAGGAGCCCATTTCAGCGACGAAAAGAAAATTATGACTGATAGTGACCTAAAACGATTCAAAGGCGCTCACGGGCTTCTATATGAGCAAGAGCTAGGTTTACAAGCAACGATATTTGATATTTAGAGGTGGACGATGAGTAAATACAACGCTAAGAAAGTTGAGTATAAAGGGATTGTATTTGATAGCAAAGTAGAATGTGAATATTACCAATATTTAGAAAGTAATATGAATGGCACTAACTATGATCGTATCGAACTACAACCGAAATTCGAACTACAACCTAAATTTGGGAAGCAAAGACCGATTACGTATATAGCCGATTTCTCTTTGTGGAAGGAAGGGAAACTGGTTGAAGTTATAGACGTTAAAGGTAAGGCGACTGAAGTTGCCAACATCAAAGCGAAGATATTCAGATATCAGTATAAAGATGTGAATTTAACGTGGATATGTAAAGCGCCTAAATACACAGGTCAAGAATGGATGGTATATGAGGACTTAGTGAAAGTCAGACGTAAAAGAAAAAGAGAAATGAAGTGATCTAATGCAACAACAAGCATATATAAACGCAACGATTGATATAAGGATACCTACAGAAGTTAAATATCAGCATTTTGATGATGTGGATAAAGAAAAAGAAACGCTGGCAGATTACTTATATAACAATCCTGACGAAATATTAGAGTATAACAATTTAAAAATTAGAAATGTAAATGTAGAGGTGGAATAAATGGGCAGTGTTGTAATCATTAATAATAAACCATATAAATTTAACAATTTCGAAAAAGAACTAATGGCAAAGCGTGGGATAAATGCCGGAATTGTTTCTAAACGTGTTAGAGGTTGTTGGGAGTTTTCAGAAGCTTTAGACGCGCCTTATGGCATGCACCTAAAAGAATATAGAGAAATGAAACAAATGGAAAAGATTAAACAAGCGAGACTCGAACGTGAATTGGAAAGAGAGCGAAAGAAAGAGGCTGAGCTAAGAAGAAAGAAACCACATTTGTTTAATGTTCCTCAAAAACATTCACGTGATCCGTACTGGTTTGATACTACTTATAACCAAATGTTTAAGAAATGGCAGGAAGCATAAATGCCTAAAACCGATAGCGCATGTAAAGAATACTTAAACCAATTTTTCGGATCTAAGAGATATCTGTATCAGGATAACGAACGAGTGGCACATATCCATGTAGTGAATGGCACTTATTACTTTCACGGGCATATCGTACCAGGCTGGCAAGGCGTGAAAAAGACATTTGATACAGCGGAAGAGCTCGAAACATATATAAAGCAACATGGTTTGGAATACGAGGAACAGAAGCAACTAACTTTATTTTAAGGAGATAGAAATGATGAAAATCAAAGTTGAAAAAATAATGAAAATAGACGAATTAATTAAGTGGGCGCGAGAAAATCCGGAGCTATCATTTGGCAGAAAATATTATACAACAGACAAAAATGATGAAAACTTTATTTACTTCGGTGTTTTTAAAAATTGTTTTAAAATAAGCGATTTTATATTAGTTAATGCTACTTTTAGTGTCAAAGTTGAAGAAGAAGTAACCGAAGAAACTAAGTTTGATAGGTTGTTTGAAGTGTACGAGATTCAAGAAGGAGTCTATAAATCTGCATCATATGAGAATGCTAGTATAAACGAACGTTTAAAAAATGACAGAATTTTTCTTGCTAAAGCATTCTACATCTTAAACGACGACCTAACTATGACGTTAATTTGGAAAGAAGGAGAGTTGATTAAATAATGGAACACGGTTCAAAAGAATATTACGAAAAGCAAAGTGAATACTGGTTTGATGAAGCAAGCAAGTTTTTGAAGCAACGTGATGAGCTTATTGGAGATATAGCTAAGTTAAGAGAGCGCAACAAAGAGCTGGAGAAGAAAGCAAGTGCATGGGATAGGTATTGCAAGAGCGTTGAAAAAGATTTAATAAACGAATTTGGCAAAGATGGTGAAAGAGTTAAATTTGGAATGGAATTAAACAATAAAACTTTTATGGAGGAAGACACTAATGAATAACTGTGAACAAATAGAACAATCCGTTATAAGTGCTAGTGCGTATAACGGCAATGACACAGAGGGATTACTAAAAGAGATTGAGGACGTATATAAGAAAGCGCAAGCGTTTGATGAAATACTTGAGGGAATGACAAATGCTATTCAACATTCAGTTAAAGAAGGTATTGAACTTGATGAAGCAGTAGGGATTATGACGGGTCAAGTTGTCTATAAATATGAGGAGGATCAGGAAAATGACTAATACATTAACAATTGATCAGTTACAAGAGTTATTACAAATACAAAAGGAGTTCGACGATAGAATACCAACGCTGAACTTACGAGATAGCAAAATAGCATATGTAGTTGAATTCTTTGAATGGTTTAATACATTGGAAACGTTTAAGAACTGGAAGAAGAAACCAGGTAAGCCGTTAGACGTACAACTTGATGAATTAGCTGACATGTTGGCGTTTGGATTGAGTATTGTGAATCAAGTAGGAGTGTCATCAGAAGAGATAAAAGAAGCGATTGAATCAAGTTTTAAAGATACAGAATTTCACAAAATGTTTAATTTTAAAGATAAAGAATTTGCTCAAGACGCAGTTGTTAGTACACCACAGATAATATTCAAAGAATTTTATCCCGACCAACAAGCAATTGTTATAGTGATAGACATAGCTTACAACTTATATTCTATCGACCAACTCATTGACGCATACAAAAAGAAAATGAAAAGGAACCACGAAAGACAAGATGGAACAGCAGACGCAGGAAAAGGATACGTGTAAAGACATCTTAGATCGAGTCAAGGAGGTTTTGGGGAAGTGACGCAATACTTAGTCACAACATTCAAAGATTCAACAGGACGCAAGCATACACACATAACTCGAGCTAAAAGCAATCAAAGGTTTACAGTTGTTGAGGCAGAGAGTAAAGAAGAAGCGAAAGAGAAATATGAGGCGCAAGTTAAAAGAGATGCAGTTATTAAAGTGGGTCAGTTGTTTGAAAATATAAGGGAGTGTGGGAAATGATAGAAGTTCAAATTACCTCTATTACAGGTAGAGATTATTACGCAACAACAAATCTAACTTTTAGTAAATATGTCGAAAATATTTCGAGTAGTAAAGCCCGTTATATTCGCGCAAAAGATACGCTAGATAAGACATCATGGGTTAAAATAGATGCAATTGAAGCAATAACGCTTTTTAGGGGGTCGGTATATGATTAAACAAATATTAAGACTATTATTCTTACTAGCGATGTATGAGCTAGGTAAGTGTGTAACTGAGCAAGTATATATTATGATGACGGCTAATGATGATGTAGAGGCGCCGAGTGATTACGTCTTTCGAGCGGAGGTAAGTGAGTGATGTGGATTACTATGACTATTGTATTTGCTATATTGCTATTAGTTTGTATCAGTATTAATAGTGATCGTGCAAGGGAGATACAAGCGCTCAGATATATGAATGATTATCTACTTGATGAAGTAGTTAAAACTAAAGGATACAACGGGTTAAAAGAATACAGGATTGAATTAAAGCGAATGAATAACGATATTAAAAAGTAATTTATATTATCGGAGGTATTGCATGTATAACAGGAAAGAAATACGTGAAATGATAGATAACTACAAGTGGATGAAGAACATAATAGACAGTAAAGTCTACGATAACGAAAGTACATCAATTGCACAATATGGTTATCAATCTGCGATGCCAAAAGCTAAAGGCACGACTAGCAATAAAGTGTTAGTGAAAGTTATAAACAAAAACAAAGCGCTTAGAAAGTACGATTACTTGATTAAGAAGATAGCGTTCATTGATGAATATGAAGAATACATCACGAATGAAAAAGATTATCATATTTTACAAATGTTAAAACAACGAGAAAGCCATAATAGGATCATGAGCATTCTTGATATAGGCAGAGACAATTTTTATTCTAGAGTAAAAGATATAGTAAATATACTTTATAACTTGCAACAAGAAACCGACAGTTCGGACACATCGTACAGTTCGGACACATCGTACAGTTCGGACACATCGTACAAATCGTACACATCGGACTAATTTTGATGCTACATATTGTTTTTTATTATAATTGCTGTGTAGCAAAACATTTATATTTCTTTTGAACTCTCACATTAAGTGAGGGTTTTTATTTTTATAAACAAGAGGTGGAGAATGGAGATATCAAAGTACCAAGAGATAGCTACACGTACACACAATGATGAATTGAATTTAAATGAATCTATTACTTGTTACGGCTTAGGTTTAACTCAATCTACAGGCAATGTTACAGATCTAATTAAACAGCATATGTTTTGTAATGTACCGATAGATAAAGGAATTATGATAAATGAACTTAGCGAAGCATTGTGGAATATAGCTAATCTTACTAACGTGTTAGGTATTAACTTGGATGAGATAGCTGGTCATAGTGTTAACACTATCTTGATGAATAAACCTAATCAGACTATCAATTTAGACAATGGTATAAAACAAGGAGACAAAGTATTGTTTCAAGGTAGTAAGTATCTTGTTGATGGATCGATAGGAAACTTATTGTTAATTAGCAATGATAAAGATGATAGACAAGTAACTGTGCAAGATGTTAAGAAAGTCGACAAGGAGTGATGTGCATTGTCTATTATGAAGCGATGTGGTCATCCAACATGTAATGTATTGATTAATCATAATGAAAGTTATTGTGATAAACACAAGCAATATGCAAATGAAAATTACAATGATTTGAGACGTCGAAACGATCCAGAGTATTTAAGATTTTATAAATCGAAAACGTGGCAAAACATGCGTCGAATTGTATTGTTAGAACATGATTTTATTTGTGTTTCTTGTGGCAATCAAGCGACTATGGTTGACCATATTGTACCAACAAAAATTGATTGGGCAAGAAGATTAGACAAAAGTAATTTACAGCCTTTGTGTGATGCTTGCCATAACCAAAAGACAAAAGAAGATTTGAAGAAATATTAAAAAAGATAAAAATAGGAAGTCCCCCCAAAGATGAAACGGGCGTCAATGAAAGGTTCTGGAGAACGGAGCAGAGTTTTCTTCTCAAAAAATTCCCTTTATTTAAGTTTTTTTAGTAGGAGGTGCTAATTTATGGCGGGTAGACCTAAGAAGCTTTTGTCAAATTCGAACAAGAATTATACAAAAGAAGAAATTATTGAAAAAGAGCGTCAAGAAGCTCAATTAAATAAATTTTCTAAAATCGATACTGAACCACCGCACTTTTTAGATGAAATAGCGAAACAAGAATACTTAAGAATATTACCGCACATGCAAGAATTGCCAATTTCCAACTTAGATAAAGCACAATTAGCACAATATTGTAGTTTTTATAGTGACTTTGTTAAAGCAAGTTTGATTTTAGAGCGCGAAGACTTGATTTTAGAAGACGACAAAGGAAATCAAAAGGTTAATCCGGCGTTCAACATAAAGGAAAAAGCGGGTATTCGATTGCAACAAACAGCTAATACTTTAGGATTAACTATTGATAGCCGATTGCGTATTATGGTTCCTGATGAAAAAGAAGATGATGATCCATATATGGAATTTGTGAGTGATTAGTAATGACTGATTATGTTACTAAATACGCAAAAAAGGTAGTTTCAGGAGAAATTTTGGCAAGTTTGAAGAATATTCAAGTATGTAAACGTCACCTATCTTTTATGGAGAACCCGCCGAATGGTTGCCATTGGGATAATCATTTGTCTAACAAAGCAATTAAATTTGTGGAAATGCTTCCAGACCCTAAAACAAACCAGCCCATGCCTCTTATGGAGTTTCAGAAATTCATTGTTGGGAGCTTATACGGCTGGCGTAGAGGTCAATACAGAATGTTTACTAAAGCTTATATAAGTATGGCTAGAAAACAAGGTAAGTCTCTAATCGTATCGGGAATGTCCGTTAACGAACTGTTGTTTGGACAATACCCTAAATTTAATAGACAAATTTATGTAGCTTCATCTACTTATAAGCAAGCGCAAACAATATTCAAGATGGCAAGCCAACAAGTAAACCTAATGCGAAGTAAAAGCAAGTTTATCCGTGAAAAAACAGACGTAAGAAAGACAGACATTGAAGATGTATTAAGTAGTTCAGTATTTGCACCTCTTTCCAATAACCCAGATGCGGTTGATGGTAAAGATCCTACAGTTGCTATTTTGGACGAATTGGCAAGTATGCCTGATGATGAGATGTACTCAAGGTTTAAAACAGGTATGACATTACAAAAAAATCCTTTAACCCTACTTGTTTCAACGGCCGGAGACAATTTAAATAGTCAAATGTACCAAGAGTATAAGTATATTAAACGTATTTTAAATGAAGAAGTAAGAGCTGATAATTACTTTGTATATTGTGCTGAAATGGATTCACAAGAAGAAGTTCAAGATGAAACAAAGTGGATTAAAGCAATGCCGCTTTTAGAATCAAAAGAACATAGAAAAACTATACTTCAAAATGTAAAAGCTGATATACAAGACGAATTAGAAAAAGGGACATCATATCATAAGATTTTGATTAAAAACTTCAATTTATGGCAAGCGCAAAGAGAAGATAGCTTGCTAGATATTTCAGATTGGGAACAAGTAATAACGCCTATGCCTAATATCAATGGTAAAGATGTGTATATAGGTGTCGACTTATCGAGATTGGATGACTTAACATCTGTAGGGTTTATTTTCCCTAACGACGATAAAAAAGTGTTTTTACATAGTCATTCTTTCATTGGATTAAGAACAAACTTAGAACAAAAATCTAAGAGAGACAAAATAAATTATGAATTAGCGATTGAACGTGGCGAAGCTGAGACTACACAATCAGATAGCGGCATGATTGATTATAAACAAGTTATCGATTTTATAGTGAAATTTATAACGACGCATGACCTGAATGTACAGGCTGTTTGCTATGACCCTTGGAATGCGCAAAGTTTTATAACAACAATCGAATCAATGGCTTTAGATTGGCCACTCATTGAAGTGGGACAAAGTTTTAAGGCGTTATCACAATCTATTAAAGAATTTAGAATGTGGGTTGCAGATGAAAGAATACAGCATAACGATAATATGTTACTTACAACATCAGTTAATAATGCCGTTTTGATTCGTGACGGAGAAGACAATGTGAAAATAAATAAAAAAATGAATCGTCAAAAAATAGATCCGATTATTTCGATTATCACAGCTTTCACTGAAGCTAGAATGCACGAATTCCAAGAAAATTGGACGGAGAAATATGAAAGCGAAGAATTCGGATTTTAAAGGTGGTGACAAAATGGACTTGAATAAAATAAATGTCTTTTTTAATTTCTTGGTTGCTAATTTGGTTAGCATCCTTTTTTTATTAGGTTTGTTTGTGGTTAATGTTTCTGTGTATAAAGCATTCGGTCAAAATATAGGACTTTTATGCATTGGTATAACACTGATTGTTATTTCGTTGATTTTAAATCACGAAAGCAATCAAGAAAGGAGTTAGTAGTTGTGGGGATTTTTTATAAAAATGAAAAACGAGACTTGCAATACAACGAAGATGATTTGCAAATGATGGTTCAAACTTTGCCAGGTTTTCAAGGAACAAAATTACGACAATATAAAGATATAGAAGCAATTAGGCATAGCGACATCTTTACTGCAGTTATGATGATTGCTTCTGATTTGGCGCGCATGCCAATTAGGGTGACAGTGAACGGCCAAATTAATTATAGTGACAGGATTGTTAATTTGTTAAATACACGTCCTAACCCAATGTATAACGGCTATATATTCAAATTAGTAGTGTTTGTTAGTGCCTTACTAACATCGCACGGCTATATTGAAATTACACGTGATAAAACAGGAGAACCTATGAATTTAACGTTCAGAAAGACATCCGAAATAGAATTGAAATCAGACGCAAGAGGTCGACTGTATTATTTTCATCAAAGGATAGACAGTAACGGAAATAATATAGAACGTAATGTTAAGTTTGAGGATATGCTAGACATCAAATTTTATTCGTTGGATGGTATAAATGGTTTGTCACTGTTAGACACATTAAGTCGCACGATAGAATCAGATAACAATGGAAAAGATTTCCTTAATAATTTCTTGCGAAATGGCACACATGCTGGTGGTATTTTGAAAATGAAAGGTGTATTAGATAATAAAAAAGCAAGAGACCGTGCCAGAGAAGAATTTCACAAAAGTTTTAGTGGAACTAAACAAGCTGGGAAAGTTGTCGTACTCGATGAATCAATGACGTTTGATCAATTAGAAGTTGATACAGAAGTTTTAAAGCTTATCAGAGAAAACAAATCATCAACAAGAGAAATAGCAGGTGTATTTGGTATTCCATTGCATAAGTTCGGCATAGAAACAGCGAACATGAGTATCACGGATGCTAATTTAGATTACTTATCAACTTTAAAACCTTATATTACATGCGTTTGTGCAGAATTGAATTTTAAGTTTAATGATGAATATGTGAATCGTGAATTTAAATTTGATACCACTGAAATACGAGTTGTTGATGAAAAAACACAAGCTGAAATTGACAAAATTAACATTGATTCTGGAAAGATGAATATCGATGAAATTAGACAACGTGATGGATTAGCGCCAATACCAGGCGGTAATGGTAGCATTCACAGAGTCGATTTAAACCATGTAAATATTGAACTTGTAGATGAGTATCAGATGAATAAATCGAGAGCTACTGATAAAAAATTGAAAGGTGGTGAGGAAAATGAGTAAGGAAACGAGAGTTGGCAACATTATTGAGGTACGCTCAAATGATAACAACGAAATGGTCATAGAGGGGTATGCGTTAAAGTTTGACACTTGGTCTGAAAATCTTGGTGGATTCAAAGAAACGATTTCACGTCGCGCTTTAGAAAACACTGATTTATCTGATGTGCGTTGTTTAGTAGATCATATCCCATCGCAAATAATTGGTAGGACAAAATCGGGTACTTTGGAGCTCGAAACTGATGATGTTGGACTTAAATATCGTTGTAAGTTACCAAACACAACATTTGCACGTGATTTATATGAGAACATGCGTGTAGGCAACATCAATCAATGTTCGTTTGGTTTTATGCTTGACGATAAAGGCGATGAAGTGCGTTTTGATGAACAAGAAAACATTTACAAACGTACTTTAACAGCAATTCGTGAACTTACAGATGTTTCTGTAGTGACTTATCCGGCTTACAAAGACACTGATGTTAAACCAGCATTACGTAGTATTGAAACCGTTAAAAAAGAACAACGTAAAAAAGAATTAGAAATAAGACTAAAGAAACACTCTATATTAAATAATATTTGGTGAAGTTGAACACCATTATCAAATACAGCCATTGGACATGCTGAATATAGCGATGTCTATTTTTTTATGCCAATTTTAGGAGGAAATTAAATGAAAACAAAAGAAGAGTTACAATCTGAGATTTCAGACATTAAAAGACAAATTGATTTAAAGGTGAAGTATGCAACGAGAGCACTTAATAACGATGAGTTAGAAAAAGCAGAAAAATTAGAACAAGAAATTACTGATTTACGTTCTCAAATCCAAGAAAAACAAGAAGAATTAGATAAGCTAAAAGAAAAAGATGGAACTTCAGAAAACAATCAACAATCAGTGGAAGTAAACGAAGCACGTACTTATCGAAACCAAGCAAACATTAATGATTTAGGTATTTCGATTCAAAACACAAAGGTAACATCACAAGAAGTTAGAGATTTTACTGAATATCTTGAAACACGCAATGATATTCAAGGTGGTTCGTTAAAAACAGACTCAGGATTTGTAGTTATTCCAGAGGAAATTGTTACAGATATTTTAAAATTAAAAGAGGTTGAGTTTAATCTTGATAAGTATGTGACGGTCAAACGTGTTACAAATGGTTCTGGTAAATATCCGGTAGTACGACAATCAGAAGTTGCAGCCCTTGAAAAAGTTGAAGAATTAGAAGAAAACCCTGAATTAGCAGTTAAACCATTCTTCCAATTAGCATATGACATTAATACACACCGTGGTTACTTCCGAATTTCACGTGAAGCAATCGAAGATGCAAAAGTGAATGTTTTGCAAGAATTGAAACTATGGATGGCGCGAACTATTGCAGCAACACGAAACAAAGCAATTATTGATGTTATCACTAAAGGATCAACGGGTTCTACAAGTTCAGGTTTTGAAAAAGAAGGCAAGAAATTAGAAGTTAAAAAAGCAAAATCTTTAGATGATATTAAAGATGCTATTAACCTGAATGTTAAACCAAATTACGAACATAATGTTGCGATTGTTTCGCAAACTATGTTTGCAAAATTAGACAAAATGAAAGATAAGCTAGGAAACTATTTAATCCAACCAGATGTTAAAGAAAAAACGCAACAGCGTTTATTAGGAGCTAAAATCGAAATTTTACCTGATGAAGTACTAGGGCAAAAAGGTAATAACACTTTGATTATCGGTAACTTAAAAGATGCGATTGTTTTATTTGACCGCTCTCAATACCAAGCATCATGGACTGACTACATGCATTTCGGAGAATGTTTAATGATTGCTGTACGTCAAGACTGTAGAATTCTAGATTATAAATCAGCAATTGTGATTGAATATGATGATAGTGAACGCGGTGAAGGCGATCTTGGCTTAGAAGCATAATAAGCGCTCGATACTTTATAAAGAGGTGATAAACTATGGCAATGTATGAAGTGAAGAAATCTTATACTGACTTGGAAAAAGGCCAGTATTTAAAGTCAGGTAAACGTGTTGAAATGACAGTAAAACGTGCTGAATATGTTAACAAAAAGCTGAAAGAGCATGGAGTAATACTTGAAAGAGTAAAAGAAGAATAGGTGATTGAATGCAATTAACAGCTGAGGAACTTAAGTTATTAAAAAAGCATTGCAAAATAGATCACAATTCAGAGGACGACTTATTAGAAATATATTACTCTTGGGCATTCCATGAAATAGCTAGCGCTGTTACGGATGAACCAAGTAAATATATTGATTGGTTTAAAAGTCATCCTCTATTTGCTCGTGCTATATACCCTTTAGCAAGTTACTATTTTGAAAACCGTATTGCTTATTTGGATAGGGATTTATCGCTTGCGCCACATATGGTTTTAAGTACGGTGCATAAATTGAGAGGTTCATTTGAGCAATTTTTGGAGAGTGAAAATGATGAAATTTAATTCCAATAAATTAAATGAACGTATAGATTTTTGTGAAGATGTAAGCGAGAGAGTGAACGGAAATCCGATGAAACCGAAGACGAAAATATTATACTCTTGTTTCGCTTGCATTCAAGAATCTAAAGAATCCGACACTCAAACGAATCTCAATACAGGTAGCAAATTCATTAAAACTATTATTATCAGAGATACACGAGGTGATTATAAACCAACAAATAAGCATTACGTCTTGCATGAAGGGCAAAGATTTAACATCAAATATGTAAAGCCAGATTATCAAGATAAATCTTATTTGCGTATCTATGGCGAGGTGGTCATTTAATGGGGGCAAGAATTGAAAGTAATAACATCGAACAAGGTTTGAAAAATGCAGTTTTAAAAATGAATTTAAATAGTAATGTAATTGTCAAAGCTGGGGCTATGTCATTAGTCCCGCTTTTAAAAAGTAATACACCTTTTGCGAATACTAAAAAGCATGCTCGCGATCACATAGCTGTTTCTAATGTGAAAACAGACAGACACACAAGTGAGAAAATCGTTACAATTGGTTACGCTAAAGGTGTCTCACATCGTATTCATGCAACAGAATTTGGAACAATGTACCAAAAACCACAATTGTTTATAACAAAAACAGAAAAGCAAGGGAAAAACAAAGTTTTAAAAACAATGCTTGATACTGCTAAGAGGTTGCAAAAATGATTAATGTTACCAAATTAATTAGAAACGCTATTATTGCAAATAACATTACAGATGAAGTGAATGTGTTTAACTACACTATAGATGACCATTTTCACGAAAAAACTGACAAGCCTATTATTCGTATATATCCCTTACCGTTCAATCCTGACACATACGCTGATGATAACGAGATTTCAAGAGAATACCATTACCAAATTGATGTTTGGTGGTCTCAAGATGAACCGAACGAGCAAGCAGAAAAAATTGTTGAGTTACTCAAAGTGATAAATTTTCAATGTTATTACAGAGAACCGTTATACGAGAGTGACGTCATGTCATTCAGACATATTATAAGAGCAAAAGGCTCGATTTTATCAATGAAATTGGAGGAAAATTAAATGATTGAAAAATTGAAACAAGCACCAAGATTTTTAAAATTAAACTTACAACATTTTGCAGATACAGGAGTTTCGGGTATCGCAATTGGGGTATCAAACTTTTATTATGCACCTATTTTAAAAGATACAGAAAATGAATGGGAAACTGGAGCTGGCACACGTATTCGTTTCTTAAAAGAAATTGAAGTAGACCGTCCACAAGATACCGAGGAAGATTATGGGGATGATATGGTCGCAGCAACTGCTGTATCTAATGGTAAACTAAGTGTTAAGACAACATTTGTTACTGTTCCTGCTGACGATAAGGCGTTCTTGAATGGCGCTAAAAAAGGTGTAGGTGGTTATAAATATGGAGCTAAGGATATCCCGCCAGATGTAGCGATTGTATTTGAAAGACGTAATCATGATGAGTCTTCAGAATGGGTTGGCTTGTTCAAAGGTAAATTCACTCGTTCAAGCATCAAAGGGCAAACAAAACAAGATAAAGTTGAATTCCAGAATGACGACGTAGAAGGCAATTTTATTGATCGTTTGTTTGATGAGAGCTCGCATGTTACTGGCTATGATAAAAAAGGAAGCACTACAGGGCGCGATTATGTATTCATGGAAACATTTGGTAAAACTTATGATGAATTCATGTCTAGTCGAGGAGAACAAAATATGGAACCTGTAGAAAAAGAAATGAAAAAAACAGAAAAAGTTGAAGTCACTTCTGTAAACGTCACTGATGAACAAGTTACAGTTAAAGTTGATGCTACTAAACAACTATCAGCCACAACCGAACCATCTGGACAGAAAGTAACTTATGCAGTGACTGAGGGGCAAACGTATGCTAGCGTAACATCAACTGGCCTCGTTAAAGGTTTGGCGGAAGGTAATGCGACCGTTACAGCGACTGCAGGAAAGCAAACTGATACTGTGCAAATTACAGTACAATCTAATTTAGAAATGTAAGTTTTGAGGGCTTAACGCCCTCTTTTTATTTTGGCCAAATTAAAAAGAAAGTAGGAATTTAATAATGGAACGTACATCAATTGAATTAATTACAGGATTTACAAAAACAGGAAAGCCGCAATATCAAAAGTATTTAGCGAAGCCGATTATTACTTTGTTTGAAACAATTCAAGGTTCAAAATTAGGTTTGAAACTTAACAAAGCCTTTAAGGGGGCTGATTTTAAAGATCTAACAGAAGAAGAATTTAATAACTTAAGTGTGACAGAACAGGAAGAATACAGAAACAAGCAAGAAGAATACGAAAACAACATGGCTGTACAAATGGAAGTATTAGAAGAAGTTTTGGATTTCATCGTTGAAGCTTTTGATAATCAATTTACCAGTATAGAACTTCAAAAAGGATTACCAAATGGTCAAGAAGGTATTGAAAAGATTGGACAGTTAATTGGACGAATTACAGGTGGGGAACCTAGCGATACAAAAAAGTTCGTGACAGAGAATCAGAAATAAGAAAAGAAGATTTAACACCTGAAGCTGTCTACAACAATTACAGGAAAATAGCTAAAGATTTGATAGAAAAAGGCATGGATGCAGAAAAAGTGGCTAACATGCCGATACACTTCTTTTTAGACATTGTCGAATCGAAGATTGAAACAAAGCGAACTGCGAAAAGTTTTAAAGATATTTTTTAATCAGCCTTTAAAGGTTGATTTTTTATTTACATCTTGGAAGAAAGGAGGTTTTTAAATGCCTAATCCTATAGGTAATATGGTCATAAAGGTTGATTTAGATGGTTCTGGATTCAATAGAGGTGTGACAGGTTTAAATAGGCAAATGAAAATGGTTTCGCGTGAGCTTTCGGCTAATTTATCACAATTTTCTAGATATGATAATTCATTAGAAAAGTCGAAGATAAAAGTCGAAGGTTTGAGTAAAAAACAAAAAGTTCAAGCCCAGATTACTAAAGAGCTGAAAGATAGTTATGACAAACTTAGTAAAGAAACTGGTGAAAACAGTGCAAAGACACAAGCTGCGGCTGCTAAATACAATGAAGCTTACGCTAAATTAAACCAATATGAGCGAGAGTTAAATCAAGCCACACAAGAATTAAAAGACATGCAAAGAGAGCAGAAAGCATTAAATACTGCAATGGGAAAACTTGGTACCAACTTTAATAATTTTGGTCCTAAACTTCAAGAAATTGGTAACAGTATGAAAAATGTAGGCCGTAACATGACTATGTATGTAACTGCGCCGGTGGTTGCTGGGTTTGCTGTAGCAGCTAAAAAAGGTATTGAATTCGATGACAGTATGAGAAAAGTTAAAGCAACTTCAGGTGCTACTGGGGAAGAGTTTGAAGCTTTGAAGAAAAAGGCTCGCGAAATGGGTGCAACAACAAAATTTAGTGCATCAGATTCGGCTGAAGCATTAAATTACATGGCACTTGCTGGTTGGGATTCTAAGCAAATGATGGAAGGTTTAAGCGGAGTTATGGATTTAGCGGCAGCATCTGGCGAAGAACTGGGAGCAGTAAGTGACATTGTTACAGATGGACTAACGGCATTCGGTTTAAAAGCAAAGGATAGTGGTCATTTTGCGGACATTTTAGCACAAACTAGCTCGAAGGCAAATACGGATGTTAGAGGGCTCGGAGAAGCTTTTAAATATGTCGCTCCTGTAGCAGGTGCGTTAGGTTACACGATTGAAGATACATCTATTGCGATAGGTTTAATGAGTAATGCTGGTATCAAAGGTGAAAAAGCAGGTACAGCGTTACGAACAATGTTCACCAATCTTTCAAGTCCAACTAGAGCTATGGGGAATGAAATGGAACGCTTAGGAATATCTATTACAGATAGTAATGGGAAAATGATTCCTATGCGAAAGCTTTTAGACCAACTGAGGGAAAAATTTAAACATCTTTCAAAAGACCAACAAGCTAGTTCTGCAGCTACAATATTTGGTAAAGAAGCGATGTCAGGAGCATTAGCGATTATAAATGCTTCTGATGAAGACTATCAAAAGTTAACCAAATCTATAGATTCATCTACCGGCGCATCTAAAAGAATGGCCGATACAATGGAATCTGGTTTAGGTGGGAAATTAAGAACTTTAAGGTCGCAATTAGAAGAACTAGCCTTAACGATTTATGACAGAATAGAACCAGCACTAAAGATTATAGTAAGTGCTTTTAGCAAAGTAGTGACATGGGT
This sequence comes from Staphylococcus sp. EG-SA-10, assembly GCF_017151945.1. Lineage (NCBI taxonomy): Bacteria > Bacillati > Bacillota > Bacilli > Caryophanales > Staphylococcaceae > Staphylococcus > Staphylococcus sp. EG-SA-10. The sequence goes on along the minus strand of NZ_JACVZJ010000004.1, from coordinate 106,354 downwards.
TACTAAATTACCAACGTCAATTCAATTAGCGGTTGTTGGGTTTGGATTATTTGCAGCAGTTTTAGGTCCTTTAGTTTTTATGTTCGGTTTATTTATCAGCGTGATGGGGAATGCAATGACAGTTTTAGGACCCTTGTTAATAAACGTTAATAAAGCTGGTGGTTTATTCGCGCTTTTAAGAACTAAAATCGCATCACTTGTTAAACTATTTCCGATTTTAGGTGTGTCGATATCAAGTTTAACGTTACCTATAACATTAATTGTAGGTGCATTAGTTGGTATTGGCATAGCTTTCTATCAAGCTTATAAACGTTCAGAAACTTTTAGAAATATTGTAAATCAGGCAATCTCTGGTGTAGCAAACGCATTTAAAGCAGCTAAACTAGCGTTACAAGGTTTCTTTGATTTATTCAAAGGTGATAGTAAAGGCGCGGTTACCCTAGAGAAGATATTTCCACCCGAAACTGTAGCAGGAATACAAAATGTAGTTAATACGATTAGAACAACTTTCTTTAAAGTAGTTGATGCAATCGTTGGTTTCGCCAAAGAGATAGGCGCTCAATTAGCCTCTTTCTGGAAAGAGAACGGCTCAGAAATAACACAAGCTTTGCAAAATATAGCTGGTTTCATTAAAGCAACCTTTGAATTTATTTTTAACTTTATTATTAAACCAATCATGTTTGCGATTTGGCAAGTGATGCAATTTATTTGGCCGGCGGTTAAAGCTTTGATTGTCAGCACTTGGGAAAATATCAAAGGTGTAATACAAGGGGCTATTAATATTATTTTGGGTATTATCAAAGTGTTCTCTAGTCTTTTCACAGGAAACTGGCGAGGCGTTTGGGACGGCATTGTAATGATACTGAAAGGTACTGTGCAGTTAATTTGGAATTTAATACAACTGTGGTTTGTAGGTAAAATTCTAGGTGTAGTGAGATACTTTGGTGGATTACTTAAAGGTTTAATATCCGGTATCTGGAGTGTTATCAAAGGTATCTTTACAAAATCTTTATCGGCAATTTGGAATGCGACGAAAAGTATTTTTGGTTTCTTATTCAATAGTGTTAAATCTATTTTCACTAATATGAAAAACTGGTTATCTAGTACGTGGAATAATATCAAAAGCAATACCGTCGGCAAGGCTCATTCGTTATTTACGGGTGCAAGGTCTAAATTCACAAGTTTATGGAATGCGACGAAAGATATATTTACTAAATTAAGAAATTGGATGTCAAACATCTGGAACTCTATTAAAGATAACACTGTAGGTATAGCTGGTCGCTTATGGGATAGAGTACGTAACATCTTTGGAAGCATGCGTGACGGTTTAAAATCTATCATTGGTAAAATTAAAGATCATATCGGTGGTATGGTAGACGCTGTTAAAAGAGGTCTTAATAAATTAATTGAAGGTTTAAACTGGGTCGGTGGTAAGTTGGGTATGGACAAAATACCGAAGTTACACACTGGTACTGAACATACGCATACTACTACAAGATTAGTTAAGAACGGTAAGATTGCGCGGGATACGTTCGCTACGGTTGGGGATAAAGGACGTGGAAATGGTCCGAATGGTTTCAGAAATGAAATGATTGAATTCCCTAATGGCAAACGGGTACTTACGCCTAATACAGATACGACAGCGTACTTACCTAAAGGTTCAAAAGTATATAACGGCGCACAAACTTATTCAATGTTAAATGGAACGCTTCCAAGATTTAGCATAGGTACTATGTGGAAAGATATTAAATCCGGTGCATCATCGGCATTTAACTGGACAAAAGATCAAATAGGTAAAGGTACAAAGTGGCTTGGCGATAAAGTTGATGATGTCATGGACTTTATCGATAATCCAGGCAAACTTTTAAATTATGTACTTCAAGCGTTTGGAGTTGATTTCAGTTCTCTAACTAAAGGTATGGGTATTGCTGGCGATATAACAAAAGCTGCATGGTCTAAGATTAAGAAAAGTGCAATCAAGTGGCTTGAGGATGCTTTCGCAGAGTCGGGTGATGGCGGTGTATTAGATATGAGTAAATTACGTTACTTATACGGTCACACTGCTGCTTATACACGAGAAACCGGACGCCCATTCCATGAAGGTCTGGATTTTGATTACATTTACGAACCTGTTCCATCAACCATTAATGGTAGAGCACAAGTTATGCCTTTTCATAATGGTGGTTATGGAAAATGGGTGAAAATTGTAAAGGGCACCTTAGAAGTTATTTATGCACATTTATCTAAATATAAAGTTAAAACTGGTCAACAAGTTAGGGTCGGCCAGACTGTTGGTATATCGGGGAATACGGGGTTTAGTACAGGACCTCACGTACATTATGAGATGCGTTGGAATGGAAGACATAGAGACCCGTTACCGTGGTTAAGAAAGAATAATGGGGGCGGCAAAAGTACACCCGATGGTAATGGTGCAGCTAATGCTAGACGAGCTATTAAGGCTGCTCAAAATATTTTAGGAGGAAGGTATAAGGCGAGTTGGATTACTAACGAGATGATGCGTGTTGCGAGTCGTGAATCCAATTATACAGCTAATGCAGTCAATAATTGGGATAGCAACGCAAGAGCTGGTATACCTTCAAGAGGTATGTTCCAAATGATAGATCCTTCATTTAGAGCGTACGCAAAGTCGGGTTACAATAACCCTCTCAACCCAACTCATCAAGCTATATCGGCTATGAGATATATTGTGGGTAAATGGGTACCAAGAACAGGCTCATGGAGAGCTGCGTTCAAACGCGCTGGTGATTACGCATATGCTACTGGTGGCAAAGTCTATAACGGATTGTATCACTTAGGGGAAGAAGGATATCCAGAGTGGATAATACCTACTGATCCAAGTAGAGCGAACGAAGCACACAAATTATTAGCTTTAGCTGCTAACGATATTGATAACCGCTCTAAAAATAAGCGACCAAACAACTTACCAAATCCAAGTATAAGTAATAGTGATACAAACTATATTCATACATTGGAGAATAAACTGGATGCGGTTATTAATTGTTTGGTTAGTTTGGTTGAGTCTAATCAAGTTATTGCAGATAAGGATTACGAACCAGTTATTAATAAGTATGTGTTTGAAGATGAGGTAAATAATTCTATCGATAAACGAGAGCGTCACGAATCTACAAGAGTTAGATTTAGAAGAGGAGGCACGATAATCTAATGCAAGATACAATTCAAATAGACAATAAAACAATTGGATGGCTGGTTGTGCAAAGAGGGTTCGAGATACCCTCTTTTAATTTTGTTACTGAAAAAGAAAACGTAAAAGGTAGAGCGGGATCTATTGTTAAGAATCGTTATTTAAATGATATCGAATTTGATTTACCATTAATTATTCGAAACGAAAAATTGTCACCAGGTGGAGAAAAAACACACGATGATATATTAGAAGCATTGGTCAAGTTCTTCAATATTAAAGATTTAACACCTAAAAAACTTAAATTCAAATCTCAAAACTGGTATTGGTTTGCATATTTTGATGGTCCATTAAAATTACCGAAAAACCCAAGAGGTTCAGTGAAGTTCACTATAAAAGTAGTGTTAACAGATCCTTATAAATACTCGGTAACTGGAAACAAAAACACCGCGATTTCAGACCAAGTTTCAGTTGTAAATAGTGGGACTGCTGACACTCCTTTAATTGTTGAAGCCCGAGCAATTAAACCATCTAGTTACTTTATGATCACTAAAAATGATGAAGATTATTTTATGGTTGGTGATGATGAGGTAACCAAAGAAGTTAAGGATTACATGCCTCCTGTTTATCATAGTGAGTTTCGTGATTTCAAAGGTTGGACTAAGATGATTACTGAAGATATTCCAAGTAATGACTTAGGTGGTAAGGTCGGCGGTGACTTTGTGATATCCAATCTTGGCGAAGGATATAAAGCAACTAATTTTCCTGATGCAAAAGGTTGGGTTGGTGCTGGCACGAAACGAGGGCTCCCTAAAGCGATGACAGATTTTCAAATTACCTATAAATGTATTGTTGAACAAAAAGGTAAAGGTGCCGGAAGAACAGCACAACATATTTATGATAGTGATGGTAAGTTACTTGCTTCTATTGGTTATGAAAATAAATATCATGATAGAAAAATAGGACATATTGTTGTTACGTTGTATAACCAAAAAGGAGACCCCAAAAAGATATACGACTATCAGAATAAACCGATAATGTATAACTTGGACAGAATCGTTGTTTATATGCGGCTCAGAAGAGTAGGTAATAAATTTTCTATTAAAACTTGGAAATTTGATCACATTAAAGACCCAGATAGACGTAAACCTATTGATATGGATGAGAAAGAGTGGATAGATGGCGGTAAGTTTTATCAGCGTCCAGCTTCTATCATAGCTATCTATAGTGCGAAGTATAATGGTTATAAGTGGATGGAGATGAATGGATTAGGTTCATTCAATACGGAGATTCTACCAAAACCGAAAGGCGCAAGGGATGTCATTATACAAAAAGGTGATTTAGTGAAAATAGATATGCAAGCAAAAAGTGTTGTCATCAATGAGGAACCAATGTTGAGCGAGAAATCGTTTGGAAGTAATTATTTCAATGTTGATTCTGGGTACAGTGAATTAATCATACAACCTGAAAATGTCTTTGATACGACGGTTAAATGGCAAGATAGATATTTATAGAAAGGAGATGAGAGTGTGATACATGTTTTAGATTTTAACGACAAGATTATAGATTTCCTTTCTACTGATGACCCTTCCTTAGTTAGAGCGATTCATAAACGTAATGTTAATGACAATTCAGAAATGCTTGAACTGCTCATATCATCAGAAAGAGCTGGAAAGTTCCGTGAACGACATCGTGTTATTATAAGGGATTCAAACAAACAATGGCGTGAATTTATTATTAACTGGGTTCAAGATACGATGGACGGCTACACAGAGATAGAATGTATAGCGTCTTATCTTGCTGATATAACAACAGCTAAACCGTATGCACCAGGCAAATTTGAGAAAAAGACAACTTCAGAAGCATTGAAAGATGTGTTGAGCGATACAGGTTGGGAAGTTTCTGAACAAACCGAATACGATGGCTTACGTACTACGTCATGGACTTCTTATCAAACTAGATATGAAGTTTTAAAGCAATTATGTACAACCTATAAAATGGTATTGGATTTTTATATAGAGCTTAGTTCTAATACCGTCAAAGGTAGATATGTGGTACTCAAAAAGAAAAACAGCTTATTCAAAGGTAAAGAAATTGAGTATGGTAAAGATTTGGTTGGGTTAACTAGGAAGATTGATATGTCAGAAATCAAAACAGCATTAATTGCTGTGGGACCCGAAAATGACAAAGGAAAGCGTTTAGAGTTAGTTGTGACTGATGACGAAGCACAAAGTCAATTCAACTTACCTACCCGTTATATTTGGGGAATATACGAACCTCAATCAGATGATCAAAATATGAATGAAACACGGTTGCGTTCTTTAGCCAAAACAGAGTTAAATAAACGTAAGTCGGCAGTTATGTCATATGAGATTACTTCTACTGATTTGGAAGTTACGTATCCGCACGAGATTATATCAATTGGTGATACAGTCAGAGTAAAACATAGAGATTTTAACCCGCCATTGTATGTAGAGGCAGAAGTTATTGCCGAAGAATATAACATAATTTCAGAAAATAGCACATATACATTCGGTCAACCTAAAGAGTTCAAAGAATCAGAATTACGAGAAGAGTTTAACAAGCGATTGAACATAATACATCAAAAGTTAAACGATAATATTAGCAATATCAACACTATAGTTAAAGATGTTGTAGATGGTGAATTAGAATACTTTGAACACAAAATACACAAAAGTGATACACCGCCAGAAAATCCAGTCAATGATATGCTTTGGTATGATACAAGTAACCCTGATGTTGCTGTCTTGCGTAGATATTGGAATGGTCGATGGATTGAAGCAACACCAAATGATGTTGAAAAATTAGGTGGTATAACAAGAGAGAAAGCGCTATTCAGTGAATTAAACAATATTTTTATTAATTTATCTATACAACACGCTAGTCTTTTGTCAGAAGCTACAGAATTACTGAATAGCGAGTACTTAGTAGATAATGATTTGAAAGCGGACTTACAAGCAAGTTTAGACGCTGTGATTGATGTTTATAATCAAATTAAAAATAATTTAGAATCTATGACACCCGAAACTGCAACGATTGGTCGGTTGGTAGATACACAAGCTTTATTTCTTGAGTATAGAAAGAAATTACAAGATGTTTATACAGATGTAGAAGATGTCAAAATCGCCATTTCAGATAGATTTAAATTATTACAGTCACAATACACTGATGAAAAATATAAAGAAGCGTTGGAAATAATAGCAACAAAATTTGGTTTAACGGTGAATGAAGATTTGCAGTTAGTCGGAGAACCTAATGTTGTTAAATCAGCTATTGAAGCAGCTAGAGAATCCACAAAAGAACAATTACGTGACTATGTAAAAACATCGGACTATAAAACAGACAAAGACGGTATTGTTGAACGTTTAGATACTGCTGAAGCTGAGAGAACGACTTTAAAAGGTGAAATCAAAGATAAAGTTACGTTAAACGAATATCGAAACGGATTGGAAGAACAAAAACAATATACTGATGACCAGTTAAGTGATTTGTCCAATAATCCTGAGATTAAAGCAAGTATTGAACAAGCAAATCAAGAAGCGCAAGAAGCTTTAAAATCATACATTGACGCTCAAGATGATCTTAAAGAGAAGGAATCGCAAGCGTATGCTGATGGTAAAATTTCGGAAGAAGAGCAACGCGCTATACAAGATGCTCAAGCTAAACTTGAAGAGGCAAAACAAAACGCAGAACTAAAGGCTAGAAACGCTGAAAAGAAAGCTAATGCTTATACAGACAACAAGGTCAAAGAAAGCACAGATGCACAGAGGAAAACACTGACTCGCTATGGTTCTCAAATTATACAAAATGGTAAGGAAATCAAATTAAGAACTACTAAAGAAGAGTTTAATGCAACCAATCGTACACTTTCAAATATATTAAACGAGATTGTTCAAAATGTTACAGATGGAACAACAATCAGATATGATGATAACGGAGTGGCTCAAGCTTTGAATGTGGGGCCACGTGGTATTAGATTAAATGCTGATAAAATTGATATTAACGGTAATAGAGAAATAAACCTTCTTATCCAAAATATGCGAGATAAAGTAGATAAAACCGATATTGTCAACAGCCTTAATTTATCAAGAGAGGGTCTTGATATCAATGTTAATAGAATTGGAATTAAAGGCGGTGACAATAACAGATATGTTCAAATACAGAATGATTCTATTGAACTAGGTGGTATTGTGCAACGTACTTGGAGAGGGAAACGTTCAACAGACGATATTTTTACGCGACTGAAAGACGGTCACCTGAGATTTAGAAATAACACCGCTGGCGGTTCACTTTATATGTCACATTTTGGTATTTCGACTTATATTGATGGTGAAGGTGAAGACGGTGGTTCATCTGGTACGATTCAATGGTGGGATAAAACTTACAGTGATAGTGGCATGAATGGTATAACAATCAATTCCTATGGTGGTGTCGTTGCACTAACGTCAGATAATAATCGGGTTGTTCTGGAGTCTTACGCTTCATCGAATATCAAAAGCAAACAGGCACCGGTGTATTTATATCCAAACACAGACAAAGTGCCTGGATTAAACCGATTTGCATTCACGCTGTCTAATGCAGATAATGCTTATTCGAGTGACGGTTATATTATGTTTGGTTCTGATGAGAACTATGATTACGGTGCGGGTATCAGGTTTTCTAAAGAAAGAAATAAAGGTCTTGTTCAAATTGTTAATGGACGATATGCAACAGGTGGAGATACAACAATCGAAGCAGGGTATGGCAAATTTAATATGCTGAAACGACGTGATGGTAATAGGTATATTCATATACAGAGTACAGACCTACTGTCTGTAGGTTCAGATGATGCAGGAGATAGGATAGCTTCTAACTCAATTTATAGACGTACTTATTCGTCCGCAGCTAATTTGCATATTACTTCTGCTGGCACAATTGGGCGTTCGACATCAGCGCGTAAATACAAGTTATCTATCGAAAATCAATATAACGATAGAGATGAACAACTGGAACATTCAAAAGCTATTCTTAACTTACCTATTAGAACGTGGTTTGATAAAGCTGAGTCTGAAATTTTAGCTAGAGAGCTGAGAGAAGATAGAAAATTATCGGAAGACACCTATAAACTTGATAGATACGTAGGTTTGATTGCTGAAGAGGTGGAGAATTTAGGATTAAAAGAGTTTGTCACGTATGATGACAAAGGAGAAATTGAAGGTATAGCGTATGATCGTCTATGGATTCATCTTATCCCTGTTATCAAAGAACAACAACTAAGAATCAAGAAATTGGAGGAGTCAAAGAATGAAGGATAACAAACAAGGATTACAAGCTAATCCTGAATATACAATTCATTATTTATCACAGGAAATTATGAGGTTAACACAAGAAAACGCGATGTTAAAAGCGTATATACAAGAAAATAAAGAAAATCAACAATGTGCTGAGGAAGAGTAATCCTTAGCACTATTTTTATACAAAAATTTAAGGAGGTCATTTAATTATGGCAAAAGAAATTATCAACAATACAGAAAGGTTTATTTTAGTACAAATCGACAAAGAAGGTACAGAACGTGTAGTATATCAAGATTTCACAGGAAGTTTTACAACGTCCGATTCAGCAAGTTATGCACAAGATTTTAAATCTGAGGAAAACGCTAAAAAGATTGCTGAAACTTTAAATCTTTTATATCAATTAACAGGCAATCAAAACGGTGTGAAAGTTGTGAAAGAAGTTGTGGATAGAACTGACTTGTCATCTGATAAATCAGTTGATAGCGAAACAATGTAACTATACTAAGTTATGAGCATTACGCTCATAGCTTTCTTAGAAAGTAGGTGTAGTTTTGGATGATATTCAGAAAATAAAAAAAGAGCTTTCTGAATTAGTTGAACGTGTTGATGATGTTGAAATACTAGCAAACGAAACAGCTGATCATGTGCTTGAACTTAGAGAGGAACATAAGCAACATCATAATGAACTAAGAGAATCTCATAAAGAACTTAAAGATAAGCAAGATAAAGTTGTAGATGAGAATTTAGAGCAAACAAAGATATTAAACAGAATTGAAGAAAGATATCAAACGCAAGTAGATGTTGCGCAAAAAAATGAAGAAAAGACACTCGCCCAAAATAAATGGCTCGTAGGTGCCATATGGGCGCTTGTAACAATTGTTATGATTGCAGTCATTACTGCATCAATTACTGCGTTATTACCTTAAGGGAGGTGGACATAATGAGTTGGGCAAGATGGTTATCATGTTATTTGTATGGTCGTAAATGTAAATAATGTTTTTGGTCAGTGCATCGGCACTGGCTTTTTATTTATTGTTGTAATTATGGTAATATGCAGAAGTGAGCAAGTTGGATAGATGGTGGCTATCTGAGTATAAGGAGGTGGTGCCTATGTTGGCATTACTGAAATCTTTAGAAAGGAGACGCCTAATGATTACAATTAGTACCATGTTGCAGTTTGGTTTATTCCTTATTGCATTGATAGGTCTAGTAATCAAGCTTATTGAATTAAGCAATAAAAAATAACCATCGCTAACTTTGGCTGGTTTCGATGGTTAAATGGTTATTAATTTAATCTTTAATCTAAAATAGCCACCGTCTTTTTAACGGGCTCACTAGGGTAACATGTTTGCGCATGTTGCCCTTTTTCTATATATAAATTAACACACCATAATATAAATATCAAATAGACGGCTTATTAGTCGTCTTTTTATTTTGGATAAAAGGAGATAAGAATATGATTAATTGGAAAATTAGAATGAAACAAAAATCATTTTGGGTAGCGATATTGTCAGCTATCTTTTTATTTGCTCAAAACATCGCCAAAGCTATTGGGTATGATATTCAAGTTTATACAGAGCAATTAACAGACGGTTTAAACGCTATATTAGGATTTTTAGTATTAACTGGTGTGATTCAAGACCCGACTACTAAAGGTATAGGTGATAGCCACCAAGCTTTAGAATATGAAGAACCAAGAAGAAAATACTAGGAGGTAAAATAATGAAAACATACAGTGAAGCAAGAGCAAGGTTACGTTGGTATCAAGGTAGATATATTGATTTTGACGGTTGGTATGGTTACCAATGTGCAGATTTAGCAGTTGATTACATTTATTGGTTGTTAGAAATTAGAATGTGGGGAAATGCAAAAGATGCAATCAATAACGATTTTAAAAACATGGCAACAGTATATGAAAACACACCATCGTTTGTTCCACAAATAGGTGATGTGGCTGTATTTACCAAAGGAATATATAAACAATACGGTCATATTGGTTTAGTGTTTAATGGTGGTAATACAAATCAATTTTTAATTTTGGAACAGAACTATGACGGTAACGCAAATACGCCTGCAAAGTTACGTTGGGATAATTATTACGGCTGTACTCACTTTATTAGACCTAAGTATAAAAGTGAGGGCTTAATGAATAAGATCACAAATAAAGTTAAACCACCTGCTCAAAAAGCAGTCGGTAAATCTGCAAGTAAAATAACAGTTGGAAGTAAAGCGCCTTATAACCTTAAATGGTCAAAAGGTGCTTATTTTAATGCGAAAATCGACGGCTTAGGTGCTACTTCAGCCACTAGATACGGTGATAATCGTACTAACTATAGATTCGATGTTGGACAGGCTGTATACGCGCCTGGAACATTAATATATGTGTTTGAAATTATAGATGGTTGGTGTCGCATTTATTGGAACAATCATAATGAGTGGATATGGCATGAGAGATTGATTGTGAAAGAAGTGTTTTAATTCTTAGGTTAAAATGTTAAATATTTGTTAATTATTTTTTAATGTAAGTTTAGTTTCTTTTAATATTTTATTGATTTTTAATATTTTCTCAATATAAAATGAAGTTGTTGATATTTATCATCTTAAATAAGGGTGTTAGCTATAAAAAGAGATAAATAAAAACAAATATATTATATTTGGAGGAAGCGCCATGCTCAAAAGAAGTTTATTATTTTTAACTGTTTTATTGTTATTATTCTCATTTTCTTCAATTACTAATGAGGTAAGTGCATCAAGTTCATTCGACAAAGGAAAATATAAAAAAGGCGATGACGCGAGTTATTTTGAACCAACAGGCCCGTATTTGATGGTAAATGTGGCTGGAGTTGATGGTAAAGGAAATGAATTGCTATCCCCTCATTATGTCGAGTTTCCTATTAAACCTGGGACTACACTTACAAAAGAAAAAATTGAATACTATGTCGAATGGGCATTAGATGCGACAGCATATAAAGAGTTTAGAGTAGTTGAATTAGATCCAAGCGCAAAGATCGAAGTCACTTATTATGATAAGAATAAGAAAAAAGAAGAAACGAAGTCTTTCCCTATAACAGAAAAAGGTTTTGTTGTCCCAGATTTATCAGAGCATATTAAAAACCCTGGATTCAACTTAATTACAAAGGTTGTTATAGAAAAGAAATAAAACAAAATAGTTGTTTATTATAGAAAGCAATGTCTTGATTGAATATGTGTAGTGAAAATTATCTTTCATCAAATTCTCATTCATGCACGAATGGTTCTTCCCCACCTAATCAGATATTAGGTGACTTATGGGGAGAAATCAGTTAGGATGAAAAAGTGGATAATCCTTTTTTAGGCAGGTACTTCGGTACTTGCCTATTTTTTTATGTTATAATCTTTCTAGACGTATTCAAAGGACGTCTTTTTAGATTGTATGTTATAGCTAGCTTTCGGGCTAGTTTTTTGCTATGATGTGTTACACATGCATCAACTATTTACATCTATCCTTGTTCACCCAAGCATGTCACTGGGTGTTTTTTTCTTATGATAGAGAGCATAGTTTTCATACTACTCCCCCGTAGTATATATGACTTTAGCATTCCCGTATAATAGTTTACGGGGTGCTTTTTATGTTATAATTAAGTGTATATAGTAGGAGTGAACTATATAGCCTGTTAAGTGGCCTAGTAACCTAACACTTATCCTGCAATTGATATCCTTTTTGCCCTTCACTCGATACATATATCTCAACAACATAGAAATATTACAGTCGCTACACCGCATCTTAAATGGTGTGGTTATTTTTATTGGAAGTGTGTATCAGGTATCAGTAATGTTAAAACACCAGCTAAAAATGAAAAGAATTCACCAGTGCCAGCAGGTTATACACTCGATAAAAACAATGTACCGTATAAAAAAGAGACTGGTTATTACACAGTTGCCAATGTTAAAGGTAATAACGTGAGGGATGGCTATTCAACTAATTCAAGAATTACAGGTGTATTACCCAATAACGCAACGATCAAATATGACGGCGCATATTGCATTAATGGCTATAGATGGATTACTTATATTGCTAATAATGGACAACGTTGTTATATAGCGACAAGAGAGGTAGACAAGGCAGGTAATAGAATAAGCAGTTTTGGTAATTTTAGCGCACTTTGAAAAAAAGTGTGTAAAGTTTCATATGAAGTTAATTAATTTATTATAGAATAGTTTGAAATTATGCTATAATCATTTTAGACACAGCAATGTGTTCAAATTTTCATCTATTCATAAGCTAGCCTTCGGGCTAGTTTTTTTGTGCTATATATTTGTTTTAATTAAATAAAATTAGATAATGCAATAGTAGCCATTTTATGTTAATATTACCTTGGGCGTTTTCAAGGAGCGCCTTTCATTTTTTATGTATTGCTCCCCTTCGGGCTAGTATATTAAATTTATTTTTGCGCTTTCCAAATCAATGTATATGTGTTATATTGTTTATGGGAAGTAGGTAAGCATTTCGGTGCTTACCTTTTTTTGTTTTTCTATAAATACAATAAGGTATGTCAATTTGATAATTTATTAATTTTCATTTAATAAGAAGATCTATATAGTTAATGAATAATTAATGTACTTTTTTTTAGTTAGTCATTAAAATAAATTAGTACTAATTACTAAGGAGAATAAAAAATGAAAATTAGAAAATCTATACTTGCGGGAACTTTAGCAATCGTTTTAGCATCACCACTAGTAACTAATCTAGATAAAAATGAGGCACAAGCTAGCACAAGCTTGCCAACATCGAATGAATATCAAAACGAAAAGTTAGCTAATGAATTAAAATCGTTATTAGATGAACTAAATGTTAATGAATTAGCTACTGGAAGTTTAAACACTTATTATAAGCGAACTATAAAAATTTCAGGTCAAAAAGCAATGTATGCTCTTAAGTCAAAAGACTTTAAGAAAATGTCAGAAGCAAAATATCAACTTCAAAAGATTTATAATGAAATTGACGAAGCACTAAAAAGTAAATATTAAAAAACCACCCGTAAAAGGGTGGTTTTAATTTTCTAGATAATATAAAAGTGTTCATAAATAAAACAGTATAGGTAAACAATAAAGTATTGAAAAAAGTAAGTTTAATATGAAAATTGTTAAATGAACGACATCTTTTGTTTTTATAAATATCAAGAAAATAATCAAACTCAAAATAAATAACGTAACTGTAGTCATAGGCGTCCATACATAATCAGCATTAGTCATTAAGAATGGTGCGGCCATTATGAAAAAATTTATAATGCAGATGAAATAGACAATTAGACTATAAATTAGGTAAATAACAATACACACCCTTCATAAATAAATAATTTAAATCCTATATATTTTAACAAAAGTAAAACACAGAAGTGTAGAAAATAAAAAATATTGGTAAATAAAATCAATAAGTTTAACCAATATGTTGCTCGCTTCATACCGTATATTGCAACAAAAATTCCGATCAAGAAAAATATAGCCCCTATGATAAAACAGAAATCCGATGCTGAATTATTAAAAAATGAGGTGTTTAGAGTTAGAAAATGAGTTAATGAGTTGACTATAACTAATAAGATATTAATTATATTTGTATGGTTCTTCACATGATACCTCCAAGTAAAAAAATCTAATTAATAAAGTGAATGCTTGATGAACAAGCAGTTATTCCAAACAGAATCAATAAGAAAAGTAGAATCAACATGCTAATGCCCCATAAACAACCCTTTTCACTTTCACTATTATTAATTTCTTGACTTCTTTTAAAGATATTATTACTTTTACATTCTTTAGTTGTTTTAAATTTCACGTTTTTATTACTTCCTTTTGTTTAAAAGTTTACAATGAATTTTTGATTATAATAATATATTCAAAATAGTACTATCTAGTTTGATATGTCAAGCAATATTATTATAAAATTGGAATTCTGAGTTGTCTACTCTAATTTATTATATTTACCTATAAAAATACACCTCAAAAAATAGATTTTTCAGTCTAGCTTTTGGGGTGTACATTCCACACAAACATGTGATTATTTTGATGTTTCTATTAAACTTGTAATTTTAAATTTAAAGTCCCTAAAAAGTCCCTAAAATTTTATTTTATATGAGGTATTATTGATAATGATAAAGTTATAAACCTTGATATTATGCTGTTTTACTTTTTGAATGATAAGTAATTTTATGTTAAAAGTCTCCAGTTTGAATACAAAACGGTCGATAACATATAAACGTTATGACTAACTAACTTCAAATCAGTATCATCTTTCTTAGATTCGGCTTTGGCACTATTGTCAGTAAGTGCACCAACTAATAATAAATTTGCTAATGCAAGTGTTGCAACTTTTTTTAGTGAATTGGATTTTGTTTTTTTCACCATCATTATCACTCCTTTTATATAGCTTACAACAAAATAGATGCAAAATTGATTAACTAAATTTAAATTAATTATTAAATCGAATTTATATTTTTAAGCAAATGTTTTTTGAGTATAAAGATGCTGTAAATATAATCGACAAATGTAATCGGAATTAAGAAATGAATGTTGTTATGACATTTAAGTTTGAAGATTGGTATAAACAAAACCAAACAACATTTTAGGTATTGTAAATTAATTAGTTAATCAAAATTAAAAGAACTTTTAACAGTGTTAAAAAATTATTGTTAAAGATAATTTATTATTAATATTCAGTTAATTCAAAAAATAGAGAAAGTCTGGCTATAATTAAGTTGCAATTACGAATTACACAAAAAAGGAGAGATAATTTATGAAATTTAAGTCATTGATTACAACAACTTTAGCATTAGGTGTTTTAGCATCAACAGGTGCAAACTTTAATAATAATGAAGCGTCTGCCGCAGCTAAGCCATTAGATAAATCATCAAGTTCGTTACACCATGGATATTCTAAAGTCCATGTTCCATATGCAATCACTGTGAACGGTACAAGCCAAAATATTTTATCAAGCTTAACATTTAATAAGAATCAAAATATTAGTTATAAAGATTTAGAGGATAGAGTTAAATCAGTTTTAAAATCAGACAGAGGTATTAGTGATATAGATTTAAGACTATCGAAGCAAGCGAAATATACTGTTTACTTTAAAAATGGAGCAAAAAGAGTTATCGATTTGAAAGCAGGTATTTACACAGCTGATTTAATTAATACAAGTGAAATTAAAGCTATTAATATTAACGTAGATACTAAAAAGCAAGTTGAAGATAAAAAGAAAGATAAAGCAAATTACCAAGTTCCATACACAATTACTGTGAACGGTACAAGCCAAAATATTTTATCAAACTTAACATTTAATAAGAATCAAAATATTAGTTACAAAGATTTAGAGGGTAAAGTTAAATCAGTTTTAGAATCAAATAGAGGTATTACCGATGTTGATTTAAGACTATCAAAGCAAGCGAAATATACAGTTAATTTTAAAAATGGAACGAAGAAAGTTATTGATTTGAAAGCAGGTATTTACACAGCGAACTTAATAAATTCAAGTGATATTAAAAGTATCGATATTAACGTAGATACAAAAAAACATGTCGAAAATAAAGCTAAAAGAAACTATCAAGTTCCATATTCAATTAATTTAAATGGTACATCTACAAACATTTTATCGAATCTTTCATTTTCAAATAAACCTTGGAAGAATTATAAAGATTTAACTAGTCAAATAAAATCAGTACTGAAGCATGATAGAGGTATTAGTGAACAAGATTTAAAATATGCTAAGAAAGCTTATTATACTGTTTATTTTAAAAATGGTGGTAAAAGAATCTTACAGTTAAATTCAAAAAATTACACAGCAAACTTAGTTCATGCGAAAGATGTTAAGAGAATTGAAATTACTGTTAAAACAGGACCTAAAGCGAAAGCAGACAGATATGTACCATACACAATTGCAGTAAATGGCACATCAACACCAATTTTATCTAAATTAAAACTGTCTCAAAAGGAATTAATTAGTTACAAATATTTAAATGACAAAGTGAAATCTGTATTAAAAAGTGAAAGAGGCATCAGTGATCTTGACTTAAAATTTGCGAAACAAGCAAAATATACAGTACATTTCAAAAATGGAAAGAAACAAGTAGTGAATTTAAAATCAGACATCTTTACACCTAATTTATTTAGTGCCAAAGATATTAAAAAGATTGATATTGATGTAAAACAACACACTAAATCAAAAAAAAAATAAATAAATCTAATAATGTGAAATTCCCAGTAACAATAAATAAATTTGAAAACTTAGTTTCAAATGAATTTGTGTTCTATAATGCAAGCAAAATTACAATTAATGACTTAAGTATAAAACTTAAATCAGCAATGGCAAATGATCAAGGGATTACTAAACATGACATAGGGCTTGCTGAACGCGCAGTGTATAAAGTGTATTTTAAAAATGGTTCGTCAAAATATGTAGACTTAAAAACTAAGTATAAAGATGGAAAAGTATTTAAAGCAACTGACATTAAAAAGGTAGATATTGAACTTAAATTCTAATCTTTAATTTTATAATAAGGCATCTCACAATCGTGGGGTGCCTTTTACATTTGTAGAGATGTGATGCTTGAATTGATTTGCCAAAAGTTATATAAATTTGTACCAAATAAATTAAATTTTGTTAGGAGAGATGTATAAAACTAATTAGGTATAGTGTTTGATAAGTAGCTGAATAAAATATATCTTATGATGCTTTGAAAGTAGGAATAATTTTAAAAATAAAAAACCAATAATCAGAGTCATACTCATCAGATTATTGGTTGAAATTAATTATCTTAAGTCATCAATCGCTTTAGCAATTGAATCAAATACATGTGGGATATCTTCTTTTTCTACACAGCTAAACGCAATACGAATATCTGTTGCATTTAGTGCAATAACACCAATTGAATATTTTTCAATTAAATGTTTACGAAGTTCTTCAGGGTCAACATCATGAACTTTTATTGCCATAAAGTATCCAGAGTTAAAGTCATAGGCTTGCCAATGTGAATGATATTTATCAGCATAGACAACTTCCTTAGTGACTTCATAGCGTTCTTTTAATGTTTGAATATTTTGTTCGATTTCTTTATCGAATTGTTTATTATTTTTTAATACATGCTTAACAGCGCTTTGTGTTGGAAGAGGTCCACTAGAAATGTTACTTCGTATAAGACCTTTTACTTTGGCTTCTAATACTTCTTTAGTTGTTTGATCAGACGTTCCAAATGTCATAAATCCAACACGGAATCCCCATGCGAAAAATTCTTTTGTTGCACCATCTAAACGAACAGGTAATATTGCATTTGAATTTAAATTAGATAATGCAGTAAATAATGATTGAGTATACACATCTTCATAGAATAAACCATAGTATGCGTCATCCACAACAGCTATAACTTTTGTACCTTTATCAGCTAATGCTTTAATTGCATCGACGATGGTAGTCACTTCTTTATGCGTAGGTGTGTAACCTGTCGGATTATTAGGATAATTTAAAATCATAATGACTTTATCTTTATTGTATGATTGTAAAGCTTCTACTAGTGAATCAGTAGTATAATGCCCGTCTTTATCAAAGATAGGATATGTTTGAAGGTTTGCACCATTTCTCGTATTGAAAACAAGTTTGTAATTACCCCAATTATGCTCTGGTAACAAGATAGTGTCACCTTGATTTACAAATAAATCGCCAACTAAAGATAAACCATGTGTTAATGCATTCGTAACAATTGGTAGAGACATGTTGTCGATTGATAGCTCTGGATTGTCACGCAACATTTTTTGTTGCCATAAATCACGTAATTCTTCGATGCCTTGTGGTGGCGCATAAGGGAATATCTCATCTGGAGTTAAATCATTAAACATTGCATCTAAAGATGATGCAAACATTTTTCCGTCTTTGTTTGTCGCCATACCTATAGTTGCATTATATGTTGTACTCTTTGCTTCAGCAGATTGAGATAAAATGCCTTTTGGATAAAACATATTTTGACCTAAGTCAGATAACATTGCAAAGGCAGTTGCATTTGACTGTTGAAGTTGTTCATTTAAGCTTTGGGCTAAAGGATTCATTATTGCTTAACCTCTCTTTAAAAAAATTGTATGCCTATATATTATCTTCAATTATACCAAAGATAAAGTGTTGTTGGTGAATTAACGAATAATATGTAAAATCCGCTATCAAAATACGAACATATGTTCTGTTTTTGTGTTAGAATAGGTGTAGGTCATCCTTCAGTATGATACTTTAGTCGAACGGAGGTGTAGTGTAATGATGTGGTGGCAAGAAGGGATGATGACACTTATTACAGGTGGCTTACTAATTATTTTTCGACTTTGGTTAGAACTGAAATGGAAAAATAAAAAATGATCCTACACACATAAATAACCCCAAGTCTGCTGGTACCAGACTTGGGGTTGTGTAGTATAATTCTGTGGATACACTTAAATAATATCATTGAACACAATATATCGCAATCAATAATCATTTTGATTGAATGGTTTTGTTGCGCTATTTTAGTTGAAAGTGATTAGCCCCTTGAACTGTTGAAATTCAATAACTTATTAAAAAAATTTATATTTGTTATAATAACGATGTTGAGGTGAAAGAAGTTGAAACATCTAACGAAAGTATTTGTAGCATTAGCAATTATTTTATTTATTGTTGGTTATTATTTACAAGCAACAAACCATGAGAGCCAAGGTATAAAACTATTATTGGCAGCAATTATGTTTATAATTTGTGCTTTTATAAGTAGAAGTAATGATCGACGTAAAAATAACAAATAGAATTGACTGTTTTAAACGACTGTTCTTGATGACGCGACAATCACCGTTAAAGTATAAGAATATTCGTTTTGACAGTCTTTTTTATTGAAATAGACAATGCAAGATTAAATGGTAGTGTCATTTCATTTTATTCAACTGCTAATATTACAATACTCAGTGTTATTTCTGAAGACTGGTTGATAATGAGATATGCATATTTACAAAAATGTGTATATTGTGTATATTGTATATATACAGAAGGTGATAGGGGGACGTTGATGAAAATAATTTTAAAAAACAATAGTGATTTTCCGATTTATGAACAGATTAAGCAACAAGTAAAACAAAATATTTTAAAGGGGCATGTTGCTCCTGGAGAGCATTTGCCATCAATGAGGGAACTTGCCAAAGATCTTCAAGTAAGTTTGATTACTACCAAACGTGCTTATGAAGATTTAGAGAAAGACGGTTTTGTTACAACAATTAGAGGAAAAGGGACCTTTGTTAAGGAACAAGATAGTTCTATTTTAAAAGAGAAACAATTTTTTACCATTGAAAATTTGGTTAAAGAATTGGTTAATGAAGCGCAAGCCATCGAAATGTCACTTGAGGAACTTCAAGATATTTTAACGTTCATTTATGAGGAGGAATCATCATGAATGCCATAGAATTAAGTAATGTTAATTATTCAAGTGACCAGTTTAATTTAAAGAATATCTCTTTCAAAGTTCCTCAAGGATTCGTCACTGGTTTTATTGGTAGAAATGGCGCTGGTAAAACCACAATAATAAGGTTAATTATGGATTTGTATCAACCTCAAACTGGTGTTATTAGAGTATTAGAAGAGGATATGGCTCTCAATCCGATAGAGTTAAAGAATAGAATTGGGTTTGTTTACGCTGAAAATTATTTTAATGAGAGATGGACTACGAAGCAACTTGAAAAAATGATTGCCCCTTTTTATCGTAAATGGGACCATCAAGTATTTGAATTTTATCTTGAAAAGTTCGATTTACCAATCAATAAATCAATAAAAACATTTTCGACTGGCATGAAAATGAAATTATCACTAGCAGTTGCATTTTCACATCATGCTGAATTGTATATTTTTGATGAGCCTACTTCAGGTCTTGATCCCTTAGCTAGAAATGAGCTATTGGAGATAATTCAGCAAGAATTAATTGATGAAAATAAAACAATATTCATGTCGACACACATTATCTCAGATTTAGAAAAAATAGCTGATTATATCATTCACTTAAGTGACGGTGAAGTTATCTTAAATGGTTCAAAAGAACAACTGTTACAAAGATATCAAGTTGTGAGTGGTGCAATTGAGGACCTTGATGATGAATTAGCATCTCTACTTATTTTTGAAGAACATAAGCGTACGGGATTTATAGGATTAACAGAACATGCGCAAGTATTTAAAGAAATTTTAGGTCATAAAGTGAATATCACTACACCTTCTATTGAGAACCTAATGGTTTATCTTGAAAAGAGAAAACCTAAATATCATGAAAACATCAAATTGATGGAAGAAGGTTTTTAAATGAAGGCATTGTTAATTAGGAATTTTAAATTACGACGATATACACTTATCATCTATGTTCTATTATTAACCTTATATCCTTTTTATATAATGCTTGACTCAACAAAGTTCTTTTACTTATTGCAATCTTTTATAAGTCCAACAATATTGATTATTTGGATTTTAGATGCTGGTCACTTATTTAGACTCAATCGTAGATTAGGTGGTAATGATTCATATTATTTTTATATGAGTTTACCAGTGTCAAAAAAACAATTGCTTAATGCCAACTATATTACATGCATTGTTTTAACATTAATTGGAACGCTTGTTATTAGTTTATATGCTTATGAAGCAGATGTGATTGAACCAAATTCAATCTATTTTTCAACTGCATATGCATTTGTCATATCTAACTTCTTGTCTATACCAATTGCATTTAGTCAATTTACAGAATTGCGTAGAGTCAAAGTGCCATATGGTATATACGTGTTTACTATTATCATTTTAGTTCCATTTTTATTTTCAATTGCAATAGTGTTGGTGAATTATTTTGTTCTAAGTCAATCATCATTCCCAGATCTATATTCATATATTTTAAATATTGGTTTTCTAATTATAAGCATTGTTATACTTATTGTTAATTATTTTAAACAGCTCAATAAAATAAATACTAGAAAATTTAAAGGAGGCAGTCGATGAAATTAGAACATATTACAAAAAAATACGGCTCAAATGTCGTTTTAAATGATATTGATTTTGACTTTGGCGATAGTAGAATTGTCGGATTAATAGGAAAAAACGGTGTTGGTAAAACAACCGTTATGAAAGTAATGAATGGTAATATTATTAAATTTGATGGAAAAGTAGATATTGATAATGCAGATAATATCGGTTTTTTAATTGAGCATCCTAAATTATATGATAATAAATCAGGATTGTATAACTTGAAATTATTTGCACAAGTATTAGGTAAGGGTTTTGATAAAGCATACACAGACAAAATTATAGATGCATTTGGTATGAGACCTTATATTAAAAAGAAAGTTAAGAAATATTCAATGGGGATGAAGCAAAAGTTAGCAATTGCAGTATCTTTAATGAATAAACCTAAATTTTTAATATTGGATGAGCCTACAAATGGTATGGATCCAGATGGCTCAATTGATGTGCTGACTACAATTAAGTCTCTAGTAAATGAACTTGATATGAGAATTCTAATATCAAGTCATAAGTTAGAAGATATTGAATTAATTTGTGATAGAGCTGTATTTTTAAGAGACGGACATTTTGTTCAAGATGTAAACATGGAGGAAGGTGTTGCATCTGACACAACGATAGTTACTGTTGATCATAAAGACTTTGATAGAACTGAAAAATATCTTGCAGAGCATTTCCAATTACAAAATGTCGACAAAGCAGACGGACATTTAATGATCAATGCACAAAAAAATTATCAAGTTATACTAAAAGCATTATCTGAATTTGATATTTATCCGAAATATATTGAAACACGTAAAAGTTCATTGCGTGATACGTACTTCAATATAAATCAAAGAGGTGATAAATAATGAGAATTTTAAATTTAGTTAAGTATGATCTTTATAGTATTTTTAAAAGTCCTTTAACATATTTAGCGATACTAGTCGTATCTAGTTTGATTGCAACTCAAAGTATACTTATGGCAAATTCGATGGATAACCCGAAACATATTATTGTCTATGGATCTGTATTTGCTGCAGCAAAATGGTTATTGTTAATAATTGGATTAATGTTTGTTGTTAAGACAATTACGCGTGATTTTTCACAAGGTACAATTCAACTATATATGAGTAAAGTTAAAACACGCGTTGGATACATTATTTCGAAAACAATTTCAATTATTTTAATTTCAATATTATTTGCATTAATTCATTATGTGATTTTGATTGTTGTGCAGGCATCTAGCAATGGAAAAAATTTGGCGTTTTCTAAATATGTAGATAATTTATGGTTCTTCCTAATCTTTTTACTATTCTTTGGCTTGTTTTTATTCTTAATCACACTTGCATCACAAAAAACAGCAATGATATTTTCATTAGGTGTATTTTTAGTACTCATTGTACCGTTTATTAAACCTTTTATTACATTTATCCCAAGATACGGTGATAAAGTTTTAGATGCTTTTGATTATATCCCTTTTGCTTACTTAACTGATAAAATGATTAGCTCTAACTTTGATTTTAGCAATTGGCAATGGGTAATTTCATTAGGTTCTATAGTGATATTCTTCATTTTGAATATCTTATATGTCGCTAAAAAAGACATTTAATAAAAATAATTTTGAGGTTGGGAATTTTAAATTTTCCCAACCTCAAAGTTTGTCTTATTGTAAATTTATTTATTTTCTAATTTATTTAGGATGGAATTATAAACTGCTTTCCAAAATGAAGCGTCAGTTTTATAGCGGTTTGATATAACTAAGTGTGTTTCTTTTTCTAAATCTGCATAGTCTGGATGATCTTTGCTCGGTAATTTATCAGCACGAACATCAGTTACAAATTTTTGGACTTCATTTGCTCTTGGTCCCCAAACTGTTTCTTGTTCGAATTGATCATTCAAGAATACGAAGATAGGAATTGCACGTGATTTACCATTTGTTAAATATTGATCGATCAGTTTTGTATCATCATCTCTATGGAACACGCGTACTTCTAAATTTAATGCTTCACTGATGTGTTTTAGAATTGGGAGATTCATCATTGCATCTCCACACCAGTCTTCAGTAATTACTAATACTTTAGAATAATTCATCTCTTTTATTTTTTTGATGCGTGAATCATCTTCTGGTAACTCAAATGATTGATAGATACTGAGAACGGTATCTTGATTTGTCTTCATTCCATCAATGTATTCATTTAAGGGTTGGCTATTTTTGAAATAAGTTTCTAAATTTGTCATTGTAAAAACCTCCTTTAGCATTTACAACATTATACCAATTTATAGTAATAAAAGGTAATGAAATAAATTAATTGCAAATTCTTTGTTAATTTTTGTTAAGGATGAAACGGGAAGCACCTTATGCTATATTTAAATAAGTACAAAGAAAGGGTGACATCAGTGCGTATTCAAAATCGCTGGGTTGTGTTTATATTATTTTTAATCTGTTCTTTTGGTGTATTAATTGGTTTATATCAATATCGTCATACGAAAACTGTGGATTTGTCTAATCTTGAAATAAACGATATTAAATTAAATGAGAAGTTTGATAAAAAAGGCTATGAAGTAAATAAAAAAATTAAGTTTGATCGTTTTAAATTTTATAACAGTAAAGCTCACCCTGACCTTACCGTTAAAGTGAGAGAAAAGGATAACATCGTTAAGGGGATAATATTAGTAAGAGATGAAAAGATACATACTAATTTTGATGGGGGAATTGGTTCGCCGATAAATAACGCGATTGAAAATCTTGGATTCGGATATAAAAGAACAAAAGTTGGCAATGATTTCTCATCGGTAAAGTATATTGATAGAGATAACCATTTAAAATTAAACTTACTTTATCAAGATTTAGAAATTAAACGTATTGAATTTTTTAGTAAATAGCTTTAGGTCTTAAAGTTATAAAAAACGAATGAATAATTTTATTGGGATGAGTGACCTATATGAACAAGATTACTTATTTAAATGAATTAGAAACAGCACTTGATGCGCTACCTAGGCATTTAAGAGATCAAAAAATGTATGAATATGAACGTTATTTTTATGAGCAAGAACTTAATGGCGTTGATGAAGAGGAAATTTTAAAGAAGTTAAAAGACCCACAAGATGTTGCAGCTGAAACAAAAGCTAGAAGTGTTATTGATTATGCTGAATCTAAACCAACATTTGAAAATATTTCAAGAGCTGTTGCTGCTTCATTAAGTTTAGGCATTCTATCTATTTTTGTCATCCTTATACCAGTATCTATAGTTGGATTATTTGTATTAGCATTATTTTTAATATCACTTTTGTTGCTGTTTTGTCCAATTATTTTATTAGCATCAGCAATATCCAGAGGAATTGTAGACTCAATTAGTAATGTATTTTTTGCCATATCATATTCAGGATTAGGATTAGTATTTATCATTGTCATATTTAAGATTTTAGAATACATTTATCGTTTAATCTTAAAATATTTACTTTGGTATATTAAAACTGTCAAAGGAAGCGTTAGAAAATGAAGAAATTCTTTTTTATTGGGCTTTTAGTGTTTGTTGTCTTTTTTACAGCAGCAACCATTATTTGGTTCAGCTATGATAAAAACAAATATGGTACTAAACAATATGATAAAACATTCAAAGACGATGCTTTTGACAATGTATCTATAAATTTGGATAGTACAGAACTTCGTATAAAACGGGGGAATCAATTTAGAGTTAAATATGATGGTGACAATGATATATTAATTAATATAGTAGATAAGACGTTGAAGGTTAGTGATAAAAGGTCTAAGACAAGAGGATATGCAATTGATATGAATCCTTTTCATGAGAATAAGAAAACGTTAACGATTGAAATGCCTGATAAAATGATCAAACGTTTAAATATATCGTCTGGAGCAGGAAGTGTTAGAATCAGTGATGTTGATTTAGAGAACACAAGTATTCAAAGCATTAACGGTGAAGTAGTTATTAAAAACTCAAATCTTGACGCACTAGATTCAAAGACAAATGATAGTCCTACTTATATTAGTAAAAGTAACATTAAAAATAGTAATATTAAAGTTGTTATTGGTACGCTACAAATCGACAAGAGTCAAATTAAACAATCCATATTTTTAAACGATCATGGTGACATTGAATTTAAAAACATGCCATCAAAAGTAGATGCAAAAGCTTCTACTAAACAAGGAGATATTCGTTTTAAGTATGATAGTAAACCTGAAGATACTATACTAAAGCTAAATCCGGGAACGGGTGATAGCGTAGTTAAAAATAAAACATTTACTAATGGTAAAGTTGGGAAAAGCGACAATGTTTTAGAATTTTATACGATTGATGGTAATATCAAAGTTGAATAAATAAAGGATGTAAGCACCGATATTAGGAAGCATAATTTCTCTAATATCGGTGTTATTTATTTGTTGGCAAAAGTTAAGTCGGTATCTATATTACCAGTAAAGTGAGTGATATTAAGGTCTTGACCATCTAACCATGATTTGAAATCTATTATTTCTGGTGGCGCATTTTCTCCCAATGTAAAATATGCAGTTAATGTTTCAGGGTGATACATTGATGTATGGATGGTGCCAGACCAGCTTTTGAATAGTTTACTGTAAATTTCATACTGAGGATTATTGAATAACTTAAATGCTGTAGTCATATCTAAATTATCATTAGTTTGTGAAATGGTACGCGCTAGTCTTTCTTTAGATTCTTTTGTATAATTGCGATTTTCATGTGTTAATATTTCAAAATGATTTGTACATATATTATCATAACGAACATCTATTGATCTCGGCGTCACTTCAACAATTGCATGGTTCAATGATTTGTCCATCAGTATGTAGCTAAATGAGCTTCTGTGTGGTATTTCTTTCAATAATTGGATTGCTTCTGTTACATTTCGGCAATTTTCAAGAATTAGACGACCAATCATATAACATACAAAACCATTTGCTGGTTTCTTCCGGTGCATAAAGTTATAGCCCATAGTTAATCCTGACTCATTCATACCATCCATTCTTCCAGTTACCCTTGATACAGGACCAATTTGAGCTAAACCGCTATCTGTAGGTTGATATAGTAAGTAGCGACCATCATAAGTTGCAGGGTGGTAATCATAATTTCGAACCATGAAGTCTTTGCCTTCAAAGACCGTGCAACCACTTTCTTTTAAATCGGTAAAACGATAATGTCCAAAGTTTAAAATAATTTGGCGTGTTGGCATTTTGAGTATACTTTGTAGTCCCATTAATTCTTCCCATATTTGAGGTGCGTAAGTTTGGAATATTTGATAAGTTTCATTTACATCTATATCGAAACGTGGGACACGTTTTTTCCATTCTTTTTCTCGGTTTTTTAGCAGAGGCGTTTGTTGAAGCCATTTACCAGTTTTAACACCTAACTCGAAATGTGAACCTCTAAAAGTCATGATATCTGATGTCACTTGTTGCATATCATCGGCCCCTTTCTTTTTAGTTGTAATATATTGTAAATAAATAGTAATCGTATGTATATTGAATGTCATGTTAAATAAAGTTATATTTTACTAAATGAAATATAAAATTGTTTGAGGTGATTTCTCGGTGTATAAGACTTATCAATCAGTTAAAACATATTTTTATAGATGGTGGGGATATTAAGTTAAAAACTTAAAATCATCTTATCATAAATATCAATCTTAAGTTAGCATTCACGATAATAGTCATTGTTAACATTAGCATATAAGGTCATGTCACGTTGAAACAGAGGTTCCTCGGCATTTTTGAAAATAATCATTAGCTTGCTCGCTATATAATTTGATGAATATATTTCGTAAAAGTGGGTATTTATTTAATGATTATTCTATATATGATAGTATAATGAAATGTAGATAGGTATTTAATTTAACAGAGGTGAAATTGAGATGTGGAATTTTATTAAATGTGTGTTTAAATTCGTATTTAGCTTAGTTGCTATTACAACATTAGTTGCTGGTGTTGGTGTAGTAGCATTTGCTTATATCTTTAAAAAAGATTTTGAAGATATTGAAAGAAAAACTAAAGAAATTATTTCTGATATCGAAAGTAAAAATAACTAATAACATTTAGGCAAGGACAATATAGATTGTTCTTGCCTTTAATTATGTTCAAAGCATTAAGGTAACAAGACAATATCTAAGATATCAAAGATAGAAATTTTTTGACGTTGTTGCTGATTGTAAACATAACCATCAATTTCATAATTAATAGCATCAATACGATAAATGGTTAAGCGTACTGAATCTACAAAGCCATTATTATAAAATTTAACTTCTACAGGTTGGGCATATTGTAGCGCCTCGTGTAGCCGAATGTTTAGCTCAGCCAATTGATCATCTGATAATACAGGACGTGTAATTTTGTTTTGGTCGATAATGTATTGTTGAATCGTTTCGAATTGTTCGGGTAATGTTGCAAAAGGTTATATATATGTTGAAGAATATAGACTATTTTGTTTAAAATGAATCATATTTTAAGAAAAAATGAACAAAGTAAAAATATTAAATAGTCTTTTTTTATTACGTGTAATAAGTTTAATATGTATGATGTAAAAAGAATTTGAATAGTGTATACTTATACTATTAAAATTAGAAATGAGATTATTATGAAAATAGTAGAAGTAAAATCTAAGAATGGTACCAATTTTATGATTTTAGATGGTAATAATGAACCTATAGTAGATGCAGTAAGATATTTGAAGTATCTGGATAGTGTTAAGAAAAGTTTAAATACCAAGAAAACCTATGCCTATGCACTAAAAAATTTTTTTGTTTACTTAGAAAGTAAAAAGATATGCTATAAAGAAGTTAGTTTTGATAACTTTGTTGATTTTATAAGATGGATGAAAACACCTTTTGAATATGAGAATGTCCTCTCTTATCACCGAAAAGAAAAAAGCATTAGTCCTAAGACAATTAATCTGACTATGACTGTAGTATCTAATTTTTATGATTATCTCTATAGGAGTAAAAAATTAGATGTTAATTTCTATGATTTTATGCATATGGAAAGTAAATACTCTAAAAAATATAAAAGTTTCATGCATCACATAAATAAGGACTATAGAACGTTGAAAAATATTTTGAAAGTTAAAGAACCAAAGAAAAAAATAGAAGTGTTAACTAATGCGGAGGTTAAGAAATTATTAGAGGAAGCTAATAATATTAGAGATAAATTCTTAATACAATTACTATATGAAACCGGATTACGTATAGGTGAGGTATTATCATTACGTATTGATGATATTAAATTTGACTTTAGAAAAGGCCATCAAATAGTTTTGAAAAATAGATTTAATGATAATGGTACTTATTTGAAAACTGGGGAAAGAAAAATATTTATTTCCCAATCGTTAATTGATTTATACGATGATTATGTCTACGAAATAATTGACGAACTTTCAATATGTTCTGATTATCTTTTTGTAAAAATAAAGGGGAGAAATGTAGGAGAAGCTATGAATTATAGTGATATATATTCATTATTTAAAAGGCTAAAACATAAAACATCTATAAATGTTCATCCTCATTTATTTCGCCATACACATGCAACTGTTTTTTATAATGAAACTAAGGATATAAAACAAGTTCAAGAAAGACTTGGTCATAGTAATATACAAACGACTATTAATTTATATGTTCATCCCACTGAAGAAGATATACGTGAAGATTGGAATAAAGTAAAGCATCAATTTCAAGTTTTTAATAAAGGGGAATGACTATGTCAATACCAATTAATTTACCTACAAACAGTACTATGATTAATGAATTATGTACATTACAAAGTAGAACCATCAATATAAAAGGAGAGGTTTTAATAACTGAAATATATGATGATTACTTTTTTAAAAATGATGAGTGGCACATTACAGCTTTTAACAAATTCAAGCAATTTCAAGATAGTATCAAGAACTATAGAGACAAAAGAAAAAATGTTTTCTTTAGGATTAAAAGTAAAAATTTGAATTTAGAATTTAAATACCTTTTTTTGAAACTGATAGTTAAAGAGGATTGGTCCTTATCTAATTTATTTAATACTGGAGCAGTAAAGCTTAATAAGATTGCTAAGTTCTTTAATGAAGTTTATCCAAATTTAAATTCTTTACTTGATTGTGATATAAATACATTAGAAAAGCACTGGTTTAATTGGCTGACTGAAAATAATATACCAATAAAAAGAAGATCATCAACAATAGTTTTTGGTGATTATGAATACAAAAGCGGACTGGCTTCTTTTTTAAAGAATATGTACATTAATCTAATTAAGTTCATTGATAAGCGAGAAGAATGGGAAAAAGATAAATGGGATATTAGAAATTTAGAAAAATATGGATTGAGTTATAATAAAACACTAACTGGCAATTATTTAAACTTTGAAAAAATTGAGTCAATTAAAATGCGAGAATTAGCAAAAAAATATTTAAAAAATCGTTTGATAACTGGTGATATAGCATTTGCTACAGCAAGGTTTTATATAAGAGTTTTAACTAGGTTTTTTCAAAATATATCTAAAAATAAAGAAACAAGGAATAGTTTAAATGAACTAGATAGATGTCATATCGAAGCATATATAGAATTTTTGTTTGAATATGCAGCTAATAAACATTTGCAAAGTACTAAGAATTTTGTGAGAGAAGAATTAAAAACAATTAGAAGGTTCTTAAACGATATTATAACTCAAAACTATGCTATAGCACCGTACCAAGATATACGATTTTTAATTTATCCTCAAGACTTACCTAAACACGAAAAGAAAAATAGTAGCCAAATTGATTATATCCCAGATTTTGTATTGGAACAGCTTTTTGAGCATATAAATGATTTGCATAAAGATTTAATACCTGTAGTTTGGATAGCTTTTAAAACAGGATTAAGAATTTCTGATGTATTGACATTACAAAATAATTGCCTTGCAAAAGTTAATGGAAAGTATTCAATAATCACAGATATTGCTAAAACTTTTGTTAAAGGACATAGAATACCAATTGATAATAAATTAGCTGATATAATAGCAGTTTTAATAGCCGATTCTAAAAGTAAAAGTACAAAAGATAATAATCCTAATAATTATATTTTTGCTATTTATAAAGGAAAAAGAAAGGGAATGCCCTTTACACAACATATGGTCAGAGCACACTTAAATCATTTATCAAAGACTAAAAATATTATTGATGAACAAGGAGAAATCTTCCATTTCAAAACTCATCAATTTAGACATACCTATGCAGTAAAATTGTTAAATGGTGGAGCAGATATATTAACGATACAAGAATTATTAGCACACTCCTCACCAGAAATGACTCTAAGATATGCTAAGTTACTTGATGATACAAAGAGAAAGGCTTTTGAATCAGTTATTGATCAAGGAGCTTTTAGTTTTGATGTTGACGGTAAAATTAAAAATATACAGCATAGTAGTGAACTATCTGAAAAAGCATTGAATTCTTTATGGCAAGAACATAAATTAAACGCAATGGACAATCCTTATGGCACTTGTCATGCTAGATTGAGTGGTGATTGTCCATACATGGAAGCTCCGCCATGCCTGACTTGTAATTCTGGGAAACCATGTAAGGATTTAGCTATTGGATTTTCTGATTTAGATGTTGAAAAATATGAATTACATATCAAATCAACGGTCAAATCTATAGAATTAGCTAAAAATAATAATAGACAAGATATGGTTGAAAAGCATATAAATATATTAAATAAATATGAAGAAATACTAGGTAATATAAAAGATGGAAACATTATATTCGGGAGAAGTAATAGAATAAAAGTATAGAGGTTAAGATGGAAAAATTTAATAGACAAGAACAATTAAAACAGTTGCATGCAGAACGAAAAGTTAAAACCGAGAAAAAAGTTGATAAAGCAATAAATGATTTAGTTCAAAAAAATAAAGAAATTAACTTTAACATCGTTTCTAAACATTCAAAAGTTTCGAAAGCTACATTATATAAAAATAATAAAATTCGAAAGAAAATAGAGAAGTTACGTGAACAAAACAGAGAAATATTTGTTCATAAAAATAAAAATGACGGTAAAGATGCGTTAATCTCCTCTTTAAAAAGAAAAGTAAATTCTTTAGAAAAAGAGAAAAAAATGTTGAAAGAAGAAATTAGCGTTTTATATTCTAGGCTGTATGAGGATATTTAAAATAATGGACAATAAAATTGAAAAGATTCTAGAAGATATTAATAAATTACAAGGCTATAAAGTAACATATCAATATGCTACTGCTATAAATATAAAAGATAATAACATGAATCCTTGGTTTGAAAAAATTGAGGAAATTCTATTGAATGTAAAAGGAGTTATACGCATTTTATCTCCTGACAACCCCCCGGTAAATTATGATTATTGGATTTTACCTGGAAGATATAAAAGACATACAAAAGAATATCACGAAAAACTAGAAAAATTTTTAGAAAAATTTGCTACTAATGCAAATATTAATGATGGATTGTTTGATCAAAATAATATACATGGATACAAATATAAAAAATATATATTCACTCCACATATTGAAATTACTCATGAGAACACTTTGAATTTATTTTTTTAACCTTAACTATATTTAACAATGGTACATTTGTTATAGAAATCATTGAAGACTTAGAGAGTATAAACTTTGGAAGCGACTTGTATAGTACTTTCTCATGTGTAAAAGATAAGATATATCCTCTAATTAATCAAGAAAAAAATAATAGACAAAGACAGTATCAATTGTATGGTAATAGACATTGTAAAAATATTAGAGATGTTTCTAGACAAATTAATAGAATTATAAAAATTAATAGTAAGGATATTTTTGAATATAAAGTATCTAAAAATATGGGTTTTGAAGTTTATTATTTAGCTAATGAAAATGAATTTACTGATGATCCTTTCTATGAGGACGTGAAGATTCAAGAGTGGTTAGTAAATGCGCCTATTTTTTCATTTGAAGGAAAAAGTAAACATTTTAGGCAAGATGGTTATAGCGATAATTATATAAACTTCTTGAATAAAGCATCTGTTTTTGTAGTTTGGATGGATGAGCAAGAAGAAGATGTTTTAGAAAAATGTTCTCAAATGGCACTTTATTTCAATAGTTCTGCTAATTTCTTTTTCTTAGAAACTATGTTAAATGAATTACAATTGTATGGGTATCAACAATATAATTTAAATGGAAAAAAAGAAGCCCTATATTTTAGACAATGGATACTAAATTTCAAGAGATCTATTGCAATTATTTATAGAACAGAGCTTTTACCTAGTTTATATTTATATTTGTATCTAAAGAATAATAATGATTTTAAATCTCCACAATATATTGAAGAATTAAACAAAGAAGAATTATCACTAATTGAATTGGAGCAGTCATATAAGGAAGAAGAAAGAAGCGAAAAATTAAATAAACTTTTGTTAATAATAAGTCTTTTATCAATTTTCCAAGTAGTAGAAATTTTTTTCAGTGATAAAAATAATATATTTAATATCAGTATGATACTTATAATGATTTTGCTAGAAGTATTTCGAAAAAGGTAATTATAAGAACACTATTTAAACTTTTTAAAAGTTTAAATAGTGTTAAGTGATACTACAAACGTTAGCATTATTTAAATTATATATATTATTGTTAGTATCAGAAAAGGAAAATGTATTACTAATTTCATCCTTTTTTAAAATTTTTCCTGTATATTTTGAAATGTTACCGTCTTCCCAATATGAGATTGTACATAACTCATCATTTTGAATTTTTATTTGAAAAATCTGATCTAAATTATCTAATGAATCATGTGTTAGCAATGGTTTTTCTATTTTATTTTGATCCTTTATAATTTGTTCTAAAATTTCAAACTGTTGCGGGAGAGTCGCAAAAGCTTGCCATTTGATTTTTCCACGCCCTTGAGGGATTTTAGGGTTTAAATATTTTCTTGGTATTTTTCTATAATCAGTTTCATATTTATATTCATCTGGCGCATTAGGATTTGGAATCATGTTTACCACCTCATCATCATTGTAGAACGTATGTTCTTTTTTGGCAAGGATTATATAATTTTTTAATGTGATTAATTAATTAATTTAAAATAAGTTATTTTCTATATGGAAAAGTTGAGTAAGATTATCGAGCATTTATAATTATAGTAACTGGAATTATGATGTTTGGTATGTTAATAGTATTTTCTCTTTTAAAAAATGTGAACATAAAAAAATAGAACATATATAATTATAAATAATATATATGTTCTTCGATATTATGAAGTTTTATGAAAGATAGAATTATATCAGTTTTTGTAGTACATTTAGACTATTAAAATTTGTTTATTACATTCTTGGCGGTTTCACTTATCAATTTATCATTAGGTTTATCACTTTTATTGTCTTTATTCGTAAAAATGACTAAAATAATAGGTTCAGATTGGTTCTTAGGATAAACAAAAGCTACATCATTTCTAGAAGCATATGTTATTGCTTGACCACTTTTATCAGCAACCTTATAGTCTTTTGGAACACCATCTTTAATTAAAGTGTCTCCGTTTTTATTATTTAACATTAAATCAAGTAAGAAATTTTTATTTTTTTTGCTTAATTTTCCATTTGCGATAAGTTTATTTAAAGTCTTGCCGAAAGCAGCAGGCGTTGAAGTATCTTTTTTGCTCTTTGGTGAATAGTAATTTAATTCTATTTCATATCTAACTGGATTTGTTACTTTATCTCCCAATTTTTTTAAACGTTTTTTAATTTTTTTGATTCCACCGATTTCGTTTATAATTTTATTGTTTGCTGTATTATCACTATACTTCATTGAAGCCTCAATAAGTTCTTTTAAAGTGATATCTTTTCCTACATATTTTTCTAAAATAGGAGAATAAGCAACTATATCATCTTTGTTAATATGTACTTTTTTATTTAACTTATTATAAGGTACTTGTTCTAACAAAATAGCACTATTTATCGCTTTTGAAGTTGAAGCATAGGCAAATCTCTTATCGGCATTAAATTTTACTTCCTTACCACTTTTAGTATCTAATGCATAGACACCAATATTAGCATTATATTTCTTTTCTAAATTATTTAACTCTTTAGCATGTGAACTGGTTGAATTACATGCACTTAAAACTAAAGCAATTGCAATTAAAAGTATTAACTTTTTCAAAATATACCCTCCAATATTACAGTTGTAATTTCTATAAATCAATAATATTACAATTGTAATATTCGCGTCAATAGTTTATTATAAATATTTGAAAGAAGGTGTTGAAATGGCTAAGTTATTAATAATGAGCATAGTAAGCTTTTGTTTTATATTTCTATTGTTATTATTTTTTAGGTACATATTAAAACGCTATTTTAATTATATGTTAAATTATAAAGTTTGGTATCTAACTCTTCTTGCAGGATTAATTCCTTTCATCCCTATTAAATTCTCTTTTTTTAAATTTAATAATTTGAATAATCAAGAGCCCACAGTTGAAAGTAATTCACACAATTTGAATCCTAACATAAATACCACTAAACCTGTTCATGAGTTTACAACAGACATCCATAAGTTTAATTGGGATTCAATAGATAATATCTGCACAGTTATTTGGATAGTTTTAGTTATTATTTTAAGTTTTAAATTTTTAAATTCTTTATTATATCTTAAGTATTTAAAGAAACAGTCACTTTATCTAAATGAAAAAGAAAAAGATAAAATAAACAAGATACTTTTCAATCATCAATATAAAAGAAATATTGTGATTCGAAAAGCAGAATCTATTCATTCTCCAATAACTTTTTGGTATGGAAAATATATTATTTTGATTCCCAGTTTATATTTTAAAAGTATAAATGACAAAAAACTAAAATATATAATATTGCACGAGTATGCTCATGCTAAAAACAGAGATACTTTGCATTTAATTATCTTTCATATTTTTTCTATTGCTATGAGTTATAATCCACTAATACAAATTGTAAAAAGAAAGATGATTCATGACAATGAAGTAGAAGCCGATAGATTTGTCCTTAATAATATTAACAAAAATGAATTTAAGTCTTATGCGGAAGCTATTATGGATTCCGTATTAAAAACCTCATTTTTCAACAAAAATATATTAAGCCATTCATTTAATGGTAAAAAATCATTACTCAAAAGAAGATTAATTAATATAAAAGAAGGCAATCTGAAGAAGCAGTCAAAATTAATTCTAATTTTTATTTGTATTTTTACTTTTTTTATCATGATAATTCAAAGCCAGTTTTTAATGGGGCAATCCTTAACTGATTATAATTATAAAAAGCCCTTACAAAGCGATTACCAAATTTTAGATGAAAGTAAAAATTTTGGTTCAAATAGTGGATCTTTCGTTATGTACAGCATGAAGAAAGACAAATACTATATTTATAATGAAAAAGAAAGTAGAAAAAGATATTCTCCTGATTCAACTTACAAAATTTATTTAGCACTGTTTGGACTTGACCGTCATATTATAAGTGATAAAAATTCACGTATGTCATGGAATCATAATCATTATCCTTTCGATTCTTGGAATAAGGATCAAGATTTAAATACGGCAATACAAAACTCAGTTAATTGGTACTTCGAACGTATTAGTAATCAATTATCAAAGAACTATACTTCTGATCAACTCAAGCAATTGAATTATGGTAATAAAAATTTGGGAAGTTATAAAGCCTATTGGTTGGAAGATAGTTTGAAAATATCTAATCTTGAACAAGTAATAGTTTTAAAAAATATGATGGAACAAAATAACCATTTTAGTAAAAATGAAAAGAAACAATTATCTTCTTCGTTATTGATTAGAAAAAATGAAAATTATGAATTGTATGGGAAAACAGGTACAGGTATAGTAAACGGGAAATATAATAATGGGTGGTTTGTAGGTTACGTAATTACAAATCATGATAAGTATTATTTTTCTACACATTTATCAGATGAAAAAGCCTCTGGTGAAAATGCTAAATTCATAAATGAAAAAATATTAAAAGAAATGGGTGTTTTAAATGGCCAATAAGCAAGTTGAAATATCTATGGCTGAATGGGATGTTATGAATATAATATGGAATAAAAAATCAGTATCAGCTAATGAAATTGTAGTTGAGATTCAAAAAAATAAAGAAGTTAGCGATAAGACGATTAGAACATTAATTACAAGACTATATAAAAAAGAGATTATAAAACGCTATAAATATAATAATATTTATTTTTACTCATCAATTATTAAAGAAGATGATATTAAAATGAAAACTGCTAAAACCTTTCTTAATAAATTGTATGGAGGGGATATGAAAAGTTTAGTGCTTAATTTTGCGAAAAATGAAGAATTAAATAACAAAGAAATTGAAGAATTGCGAGACATTTTAAATGATATTAGTAAAAAATAAATAGATATAGGGTTCAAACATAATACATATATAAATTATGTTTGAACCCTATTAAATTAGATTTTTTATGAGATTAGTACATATAACAAAAGGAGCCCATTTAATCATGCCTCTTCCCATAGGTATATTGTTATCTAGTAATTCTCTTGGAACGTTACGATAATCAGTTTCTTCTTCATAACTTGTCATCCTTAATTCACCCCAATCTGATAATTACATTATACGAACATGTGTTCTGTTTTGCAACAAAAATTTTGTAGAAGCATAAACGCGTTAATAATTAATGCTCGTGTAAGTAAAAAAGGGGGATTAATTAAAATCGAATAATGACATATCACCAGCAAATAGTTCTTTTAAAGTAGTTAAACAGTTTTAGCTTTAAGGGAATGATAAATGATTGTTAATTCTAGCTAAAATTTAATAAAATGAAAATAAGACTAACATGGAGGGGTAAAAGTAATGACAAATGGATATATTGGTTCTTACACTAAAAAGAATGGTAAAGGGATTTATCGTTTTGAATTAAACGAAAATCAGTTACGTATTGATTTATTAGAAACAGGATTTGAATTAGAAGCGTCTACATATTTGGTGCGTAATAACGAAGTTTTATATGGAATCAACAAAGAAGGAGAACAATGCGGTGTTGCGAGTTTGAAAATTGATGACAATGGTGAATTACATTTATTAAATAAATGTTTGTCTTCAAAAGCTGGTACAGGTTGTTATGTATCGATTTCAGAAGATAAACGATATTTATTTGAAGCGGTATATGGTGCTGGCATCATACGTATGTATGAATTAAATACGCACACAGGTGAAATTATACGTCTAATTCAAGAACTTGCGCATGATTTTCCAACAGGTACACATGAAAGACAAGATCATCCACACGCACATTATATTAATCAAACTCCAGATGGTAAGTACGTTGCAGTAACAGATTTAGGTGCTGATCGTATTGTTACTTATAAATTTGATGACAACGGGCTTGAATTTTATAAAGAATCTTTATTTAAAGATAGTGATGGGACAAGACATATTGAATTTCATGATAATGGAAAATTTGCTTATGTCGTACACGAATTATCCAATACTGTGAGTGTTGCAGAATATAATGACGGTAAATTTGAAGAGCTCGAGCGTCATTTAACAATTCCTGAAAACTTTGATGGAGATACTAAACTTGCAGCAGTGCGTTTATCTCATGATCAACAATTCTTATATGTATCTAATAGAGGGCATGATAGCATTGCAATTTTTAAAGTTCTTGATAATGGTCAACACTTAGAACTAGTAACAATTACTGAAAGTGGTGGTCAATTCCCAAGAGATTTTAATATTGCCTCATCAGATGACCTTTTAGTTTGTGCTCATGAGCAAGGAGATTCAGTTGTAACGGTTTTCGAAAGAAATAAAGAAACAGGTAAAATTATGCTAAGTGATAACACTCGTGTAGCATCTGAAGGTGTATGTGTCATATTTTAATCTTTGATTAATCATGATAAAAAGAAAACCATGTTTCCAAAAAATTTGTGTATACCTTGAAATTTATTGTTTTCAAGAACATCAAATTATGGAAGCATGGTTTATTTTTGTCTCAAAAATTAATTTTTAAAGAAAGCTTTGATGTATTTAAATTTACCTTTATATGGTGGTAAATGGACACCTGATTCTAATCGTGTAGATTTGAAAATGTAGCTTTTTTCATGTGTAAAAGTGTCGAATGAATATTTACCATGATAGCGTCCCATACCTGAGGCGCCAACACCACCAAATGGTAATTTAGGATTCGCTAGGTGCATCAATGTATCATTAATAGCGCCGCCGCCAAATGATAGCTCGTTTATTACACGTTGTGTAGCATTTTCATCTTCGCTAAATAAATATAAACTCAAAGGTTTTGGTCTTTGGTGAATAAAGGCTATTGCTTCATCCAATGACTGATATGTTAAAATCGGTAAGATAGGACCAAAAATTTCTTCTTGCATAATTGCTGAATCACTTGTAACGTAATCTAACAATGTTGGTTCTATATAACGTTCATCCTCATCACTATGACCACCAAATACAATATTCATTTGTGCACTGTTAAGTAATGACGTCAGACGATGATAATGTTTAAGGTTTACAATGCGGCCATAATCTGGACTTTGTTGTATATTTTGACCATAAAATTCACGCAACGTTTTTGATAGGGCTGTGATTAAATCATCTTTTACAGATTCGTGTACTAAAATGTAATCTGGTGCAACACATGTTTGGCCGGCATTAGTGAATTTCCCAAAACAAATGCGTTCACTGGCAACTTTAATATTCGCTGTTTCATCAACGATGACTGGAGATTTACCGCCCATTTCTAATGTTACAGGAACTAAATTTTCGCTGGCAGCTTGATAAACGATTTTGCCTACATTTTCACTTCCTGTAAAGAAGACATAGTCAAAAGGTAAGTGAATTAACGTTTGCGTTTCTTCAATTCCTCCCTCAATAACTTCAATGTAATTTGCATCAAATGTTTCATTGATTAATCGTTTAATCACTCGTGCAACATTTGGTGTCAACTCAGATGGTTTAATAATTGCTGTATTACCTGCTGCAATAGCACCGATTAAAGGTTCGAACACTAGTTGAAAAGGATGGTTAAATGGTGCAATGATCAAAACTGTTCCATAAGGTTCTTTTTTGATATAGCTTTTTGTTGGAAATAAATATAAAGGTGTGTCTACATTTTTTGTTTTAGTCCAGTTTTTAAGTTCCTTACGGGCATTTTTGATACTTTTCAAAGTTATGCCAATTTCAGTAGCATAAGCTTCGACTTTATTTTTTCCTAAATCTGTATATAGTGCTTCTAAAATATCGCTCTCATATGATTTAATAGCTTTGCTTAACTTCTTTAATTGCTCTTTTCTAAAACTAATATCTTTAGTTTGTTGTGTATTGAAAAAAGCTTTACTGTCATAAAATTTTTGCTCAATGATATTCATAATGAAAAGAACCTCCTTATATGATTATTTTGGAAAAAGTGATTAATTGATTTGAATGTTGTGGCCGTTAATTTTAAATGGTCTTTCGAATTATATATGTTGAAAGTTGAAAATAGAGCGATGAATCGTGTACATAATAATATTTATAACTTTAATCATAACGAAAAAGGTAGGAAGAAAACAAAAATTTATACTCAACATCGCAAATATTTTAAGAAAATGTAAAGACAAAAGGGGAATTGTATAGAAATCACTAATCTGTGGGTTAGGATAGCTAAAGGAATGAAAACTACTATTGAAAAGGTTGTAAATTAGTCAAACGTAAATAAAAAACAGTTCATTGAAAGTGAAATAAATTCTACTTTAATGAACTGTTAGTTAAATACAACATGTCTATAATTAGACAGTAATATAGTATTATTTTGTTAATGCTTCAGTGATTTGAGGTACGATTTGTTTTTTTCGAGAAACAACACCAGATAAGAAGGCCATGTCATCTTCTAATTGAACATTGAATGCTTCGCCAACTTTATCTTTTTCAGCACCAACAACTAAAATTTTAGAATCACTATTAATGATGTCAGTAACAACAAGTACAAATAAGTCATATTTTTCTTGTGCACTTACAGCTAACATTTCTTTTTC
Source organism: Staphylococcus sp. EG-SA-10 (assembly GCF_017151945.1). Taxonomy (NCBI): domain Bacteria; kingdom Bacillati; phylum Bacillota; class Bacilli; order Caryophanales; family Staphylococcaceae; genus Staphylococcus; species Staphylococcus sp. EG-SA-10. The sequence goes on along the minus strand of NZ_JACVZJ010000004.1, from coordinate 65,895 downwards.
TAAATCTTCTTTACGATTTAACACTTCGTCAAGGTCAACAGCATTAACTTGTGCAATACGAGTCACATAGTCACCCATAGTAAATGATTTAGCATCCATGTTTAATAAGAATTCAACTGATTTATCAGTTGTTGAAGCACCTGCTTTTAACATATCTAAGCCGTACTTTTGAATATCAACTTTAGCAATATCTTTTAATTCTTCAGCTGCTTTAACATCTTGTTGTGTACATGTTGGTGATTTGAAAAGTAAGCTATCTGAAATAATTGCTGATAACATTAAACCAGCAATTTCAGGTTTAATTTCAAAGCCACGTTCTCTAAACATTTTGTATAAAATTGTAGCTGTACAACCAACTGGTTCAGCACGATAACATAAAGGGCCAGCAGTTTCGAAATTTGCAATTCTGTGATGATCAATTACATGCTTAATTGTAGCAGAGGCAATCGTATCAGAACTTTGTTGGAATTCGTTATGATCAACTAAGATAACATCTTGACCATCTAAATCATCCGTTAATAATTCCGGAGCAGGTACATTAAATGTATCTAACGCGAATTGAGTTTCTGCACTCACATCACCTAAACGGTATGCTTTGGCTCCTGAATTACCTCTAAGTTGTTCAAATTCTGCCATAATAATCGCAGATGAAATTGCATCAGTGTCTGGATTCTTATGTCCGAAAATATATGTTTTAGCCATTGTCAAATATCTCCCTTGTATATTGTATTCTTTATAATTATTTTAGCACGATTTAAACGTGTTGTTCTACCTCTGCACCTAATGAGTTTTTGAAATGTGCAAGTGCCCATTCATGCCCTTTTTGATTAAATGAAGCCACTCCCTCAGCAGGTACTGAAATTTTATAACCTAAGTTGTATGCAGAAATTGCTGTATGTAACACACAAATATCGGTACATACACCAACGATTTCGACTTGATTAATACTTCTTTCTCTCAATAAACTATCAAGCGGGGTACCAAAGAACGAATCATAGCGCGTTTTATCAATGAAATGTACATTAGGTTGCGCTTTAATTGTTTCGTATAATTTACCTACTTTACCGTATAATTCTCTACCACTTGTATCTACGATATTGTGTGGTGGGAATAATTTACTTTCAGGATGATGAATGTCATGTAAATAATGTAAATCCATTAAAAAGAATATATGGTCTTGATAATAATTAAAGTCATTGATACGAGAAACAATAAAATCTTCAATATTTTGTCCAGGTTTACCGCATGTTAGTAAGCCGTCGTCTGCGATAAAGTCATATGAATAGTCAACAACTAATAGTGCGCGATGTGTCATTCAACATCTCTCCTATATAATAATAAAATAAACTCCCATCTATTCATAAATGCTAGAGTAATTTTTAACCCTAATGGTTAATATATAAATATAGATTAAGTATATAGATTAATCAACTTTTTTGGAAGAGCAAATCACGCAATCAACAAATATTATAAGATGTTTTTACGGTAGTTTTAAAATAGCTGTAATAGAATACTAAATGTGACAAACTTAGAACTAATATCAAGTGATGATGTTTTGAATATAAAAATGCTAATAGATGTCATCACGAGATTTATGACTATCTGCTAAATCAACCTAACACGATTATAATTTGAATAATTGGTTAATATATGAGTGATTAAAAAATAGACAAAGGATGACGATTTATGTATATCAATATGAAAGATTATGGGTTAACAGGCATAAACAAAACTAAAGATACTCGAGCAATACAACGTGCGTTAAATCATGGAAGATGTAAACCAACGACAGTTTATATACCGAAAGGGACGTATGATATTTGCAAACCATTAACGATATATGGCAATACAACACTTTTGTTAGATAATGAAACTATTTTACGCCGATGTCATTCGGGTCCTTTATTAAAAAATGGTCATCGCTTTGGTTTTTATCGTGGTTATAATGGACACAGTCATATTCATATCAAAGGCGGCAAGTTTGATATGAATGGCGTATCGTATCCTTATAACAATACAGCTATGTGCATTGGGCATGCTGAAGATATTCAATTAATAGGTGTAACCATTAAGAATGTAGTGAGTGGTCATGCAATTGATGCTTGTGGGATTAATGGACTCTATATTAAAAACTGTTCATTTGAAGGATTCATAGACTATAGTGGCGAACGCTTTTATTCTGAAGCAATACAATTAGACATTCAAGTACCTGGTGCTTTTCCAAAATTCGGAACGACAGATGGTACGATAACGAAAAATGTCATTATCGAAGATTGTTATTTTGGACCTTCAGAATTGCCCGAAATGGGAAGTTGGAATCGTGCTATTGGCTCACATGCAAGTAGACATAATCGTTACTATGAGAATATTCATATTAGAAATAATATATTTGAAGATATACAAGGTTATGCATTAACTCCCTTGAAGTATAAAGATGCTTTCATTATTAATAATAAGTTTATTAACTGTGAGGGTGGTATTAGATATTTAGGAGTTAGAGATGGTAAAAATGCTGCAGATGTTATGACAGGAAAAGACTTAGGTTCCCAAGCAGGAATAAATATGAATATAATTGGAAATGAATTTAAAGGATCAATGTCTAAAGATGCGATACATGTACGTAATTATAATAATGTTAAACATAAAGATGTATTAATCGTTGGGAATACATTCAATAATTCGACTCAATCAATTCATTTGGAAGATATTGATACAGTGTTTTTAAGTCCTGTTGAAGCGGGTATTCAAGTTACTACAATCAATGTAGATGAAATAAAAAAGTAAAAAGTTTCGCATGACATTAGGATTAAGAATAGTAGATAATTTTTGAAAGCGCATTCATAAAACGGTATAAATATGCTATAATAAACCCAATTATCTGATAAAAGGGGTATTTTGACGGTAATGATAATACAAGATAGACAACTTTCTATACTCTAATATAGTGAGTTGAAGCAGCTTGTCATAACCATCATGAGGGGGGAATTTATGGCTTATTTCAATCAACATCAATCAATGATATCAAAAAGGTATTTAACATTCTTTTCAAAATCAAAGAAAAAGAAACCGTTTAGTGCGGGACAACTTATTGGACTAATATTAGGTCCATTACTTTTCCTATTAACATTATTATTCTTTCATCCACAAGACTTACCTTGGAAAGGCGTCTATGTTTTAGCAATTACTTTATGGATTGCGACTTGGTGGATTACTGAAGCAATTCCTATTGCAGCAACGAGCTTATTACCAATTGTGTTATTACCATTAGGTCATATACTTACACCAGAACAAGTATCATCCGAATATGGCAATGATATTATCTTTTTGTTTTTAGGTGGATTTATTTTGGCAATTGCAATGGAAAGATGGAATTTACATACGAGAGTAGCGTTGACAATTATTAATTTAATTGGTGCAAGCACTTCAAAAATATTACTTGGATTCATGGTGGCAACAGGATTCTTATCTATGTTTGTATCGAACACTGCAGCTGTAATGATCATGATTCCGATTGGTTTAGCAATTATTAAGGAAGCACATGATTTACAAGAAGCCAATACAAATCAAACAAGTATTCAAAAGTTTGAAAAATCTCTAGTTTTAGCAATTGGCTATGCAGGTACGATTGGCGGATTAGGTACACTTATCGGAACGCCACCGCTAATTATTTTAAAAGGACAATACATGCAACATTTTGGACATGAAATTAGTTTTGCTAAATGGATGATTGTAGGGATTCCAACGGTCATTGTTTTGTTAGGTATTACTTGGCTCTATTTAAGATATGTTGCGTTTAGACATGATTTGAAATATTTACCTGGTGGTCAGACGTTAATTAAACAAAAGTTAGACGAGCTTGGCAAAATGAAGTATGAAGAAAAGGTAGTACAAACTATCTTTGTACTTGCCAGCTTATTATGGATTACAAGAGAGTTTCTTCTGAAAAAATGGGAAGTTACGTCATCCGTTGCAGATGGTACGATTGCTATTTTTATATCAATATTATTATTTGTTATTCCAGCTAAAAATACTGAAAAACATCGTCGTATCATTGACTGGGAAGTTGCAAAAGAGCTCCCGTGGGGTGTATTAATTTTATTTGGTGGCGGTTTAGCATTAGCGAAAGGTATATCAGAAAGTGGTTTAGCAAAATGGTTAGGCGAACAGTTGAAATCATTAAATGGTGTTAGTCCGATTCTTATTGTAATTGTCATAACGATCTTTGTCTTATTTTTAACTGAAGTGACATCTAATACCGCAACTGCAACGATGATTTTACCGATTTTAGCAACGTTGTCTGTTGCGGTTGGAGTGCATCCATTACTACTTATGGCACCTGCAGCTATGGCGGCTAACTGTGCATACATGTTACCAGTAGGGACACCACCGAATGCAATTATCTTTGGTTCAGGTAAAATATCTATCAAACAAATGGCATCAGTAGGATTCTGGGTAAACTTAATCAGTGCAATAATTATTATTTTAGTCGTGTATTATGTAATGCCTATAGTTTTAGGTATTGATATAAATCAACCACTGCCATTGAAATAGTAATTGCAGATTAGAACGAAAAATAAAAAGTTACATTAGCAATTGCTTGAACGAGTGGTAACGAAACGTATACCGCAGCATCGTGTAAAAACAATACAAACAAAAGAAAGTCAACCAAGGATGGATTCCTATTTTAATCCTTGGTTGACTCTTTATTTTATTTAAATTGTAGAACCTAGAAAATAAAGTTTAATTAAAAGCGCCAATCATTTCTACTTTGAAATCTAAGGTTTCTAAAATAGCAATGACTTTCTTTATATCGGTTGTAATTGCTGAATCAGCCTGAACGAAAAATCGATACATACCTAATTGTGTTTTTAAAGGACGAGACTCAATCCAGGATAAATTAATATTAAACAAAGCAAATGTATTAAGCACACTTGCTAACAACCCAGGTTTATCATGCATTGGTGTAATTAAAAACATCAATGATGTCGCATTTTGATCAAATTGCTGCTGATTTTTTATAACTAAAAAACGTGTCACGTTATGTGGATAGTCTTCAATATGTGTATCAATAGGTGTAAAACCATAAGCTTCGCCACTACCTAAAGGTGCAATTGCTGCAACGCCATTTTCAATTTTAGTCAAACTTTGAATTGTACTGTCGACATAATCATAGTCAAATTGATGTTGATGTATGTAATTTGTTGTTTGACTGATCGCTGGTGCAATAGAATACACTTTTTTAATATCAGAAATGGAATCTGTTCCATTACCATATAATGCAAAGTTAATATCTAAACGTATTTCACCGTGTGCAAAGACATCTTGCTGTGCAAGTGCATCTGCCACAATGTTGATTGTTCCTTCTATAGAATTTTCAATAGGGACAACACCAATCGATGTGTCATCATCTGCAACTGCCTTGATGACTTCAAATAAATTTGACTTTGGTTGAAAAGTTGCTTCATTTTCAGAAAAATACTGACGACAAGCCAAATATGAAAATGTACCTTTAGGGCCTAAATAATATAATTGCATATGCTACACCTCTACTAACTTAATGATGGAAAGGGCACTGGTTAGCATTTGATTCTTTCTTTTTATAGAAAAAGTTTGGATCTTTTACTGTATTGTCATATCCGTGATGATAATTTGACGTCAATGTTGGAGATAATGGCGGTGCTAGCCAAGACCATTTTCCGGTAACTTGACGACCTTGTTGTGCTTCATTACGTTCGAATAGTTCGAATTGCTTTGCAGCGGTCAAATGATCGACAATTGATACGCCTTCTTTTTTAAAGGAATGATACACAGCATAGTTCAATTCAACAAGTGCTCGATCTTTATTAAATGAATTATTTTTAAGTGTATCAAATTCAAACGCATCTGCAACTTTTTCTAGTAAATTGTAACGGTAATCATCAATAAAGTTACGTACGCCAATTTCAGTTACCATATACCAACCGTTAAAGGGTGCAGTTGGATATACAATGCCACCGATTTTTAAGTCCATATTGGAAATGATAGGGACTGCATACCATTTTAAGTTCAATTTTCTTAATTTTGGATAATGATTATGTTCAATAGGTACTTCTTTAATTAATGAAGTAGGATATTCGTAAAATTTAACTGACTCATTAGGTAATTGGTAAATCAGTGGTAACACGTCAAAATTAGTACCTTTTCCTTTCCAACCTAAGTGATTTGCTAAGCGTGTAACTTCTTTTTCAGCAGGATCACCACAATTGTCATAGCCAGCATAGCGAATTAATTGATTGTTGAAAATTTTAGGTCCATCCTTTGGAGCATATATAGTAATATACGGCTTTAATTTACCTTCATTTGTAGCCTGTGTAATATGATAAGTAATTGATGATAAGAACGATGCTTCGTCAGTAACATCTCTTGCATCAATGACATTTAACGAATCCCAAAATAAACGACCAATGCAACGATTTGAATTACGCCAAGCCATTTTAGCACCATAAATAAGTTCTTCTTCTGTATGTGTATATGTCCCAGTTTCTTTTATTTCTAGTTCAATGTCATGTAAACGTTTATTGATAATTTGCGTTTCATAATGACACTTTTTATACATGTTTTCTATGAAAGCTTGAGCCTCTTTAAATAACATTAACAACACCTCGCTTTATATTATAGTCTACATTATTAAAATACTCTTAAAAATTATGTATATGTCATTAAATTGTTGGTTGATTTTAATTAAAAGTATGGAAATTAAGGGGCTCTTATGTATATAAAAAAATGAATTATGATAAAATGTAAGAAAATATTTAGGTCGATTGGAGAGATACAGGTGTACCAATTAGAAGACGACAGTTTAATGTTACATAATGACTTATATCAAATTAATATGGCTGAAAGTTATTGGAATGATAATATTCATGAAAAAATGGCTGTATTTGATTTGTATTTTAGAAAAATGCCATTTAATAGTGGCTATGCTGTTTTTAATGGTTTAAAACGCGTCATTGATTTTATAGAACATTTTGGATTTTCAGAATCTGATTTGGAATATTTAAAGTCTATTGGCTACAAGGATGATTTCTTATCATATTTAAAAGATTTAAAATTCACAGGCAGCATCCGTTCGATGCAAGAAGGCGAATTATGCTTTGGTAACGAACCATTGTTACGCGTAGAAGCACCATTGATTCAAGCGCAATTAATAGAAACAATTTTATTAAACATTGTAAATTTCCATACACTAATTACAACAAAGGCTAGTAGAATTCGTCAAATTGCATCAAATGATAAATTAATGGAGTTTGGTACACGTCGTGCGCAAGAAATTGATGCAGCATTGTGGGGCGCTAGAGCTGCTTACATCGGGGGCTTTGATTCTACAAGTAATGTTAGGGCAGGTAAATTATTTGGTATACCTGTGTCTGGTACACATGCACACGCATTTGTCCAAACTTATGGAGACGAATATGTTGCCTTCAAAAAATATGCTGAAAGACATAAAAATTGTGTGTTCCTAGTAGATACATTCCATACTTTAAAATCTGGCGTGCCAAATGCAATAAAAGTTGCAAAAGAATTAGGTGACAAAATTAACTTTGTAGGTATTCGATTGGATTCTGGAGATATCGCTTATTTATCTAAAGAGGCAAGACGTATGCTTGATGAAGCAGGATTTACTGAAACTAAAATTATCGCGTCTAATGATTTGGATGAACAAACGATTACGAGTTTGAAAGCACAAGGTGCAAAAGTAGATTCTTGGGGCGTTGGTACAAAGCTAATTACAGGATACGATCAACCAGCATTAGGTGCAGTATATAAACTTGTAGCTATTGAAAATGAAGATGGTTCATATAGTGATCGTATTAAATTATCAAATAACGCTGAAAAGGTTACGACGCCAGGTAAGAAAAATGTATATCGCATTATAAACAAGAAAACAGGTAAAGCAGAAGGCGATTATATTACTTTGGAAAATGAAAATCCATACGATGAACAACCTTTAAAATTATTCCATCCAGTGCATACTTATAAAATGAAATTTATAAAATCTTTCGAAGCCATTGATTTGCATCATAATATTTATGAAAATGGTAAATTAGTATATCAAATGCCAACAGAAGATGAATCACGTGAATATTTAGCACAAGGATTACAATCTATTTGGGATGAAAATAAGCGTTTCCTTAATCCGCAAGAATATCCAGTCGATTTAAGCAAGGCATGTTGGGATAATAAACATAAACGTATTTTTGAAGTTGCGGAACACGTTAAGGAGATGGAAGAAGATAATGAGTAAATTACAAGACGTTATTGTACAAGAAATGAAAGTGAAAAAGCGTATCGATAGTGCTGAAGAAATTATGGAATTAAAGCAATTTATAAAAAATTATGTACAATCACATTCATTTATAAAATCTTTAGTGTTAGGTATTTCAGGAGGACAAGATTCTACATTAGTTGGAAAATTAGTACAAATGTCTGTTAACGAATTACGTGAAGAAGGCATTGATTGTACGTTTATTGCAGTTAAATTACCTTATGGAGTTCAAAAAGATGCTGATGAAGTTGAGCAAGCTTTGCGATTCATTGAACCAGACGAAATAGTTACTGTAAATATTAAACCTGCAGTTGATCAAAGTGTGCAATCATTAAAAGAAGCCGGTATTGTTCTTACAGATTTCCAAAAAGGAAATGAAAAAGCGCGTGAACGTATGAAAGTACAATTTTCAATTGCTTCAAACCGACAAGGTATTGTAGTAGGAACAGATCATTCAGCTGAAAATATAACTGGTTTTTATACGAAGTACGGTGATGGTGCTGCAGATATCGCACCTATATTTGGTTTGAATAAACGACAAGGTCGTCAATTATTAGCGTATCTTGGTGCGCCAAAGGAATTATATGAAAAAACGCCAACTGCTGATTTAGAAGATGATAAACCACAACTTCCAGATGAAGATGCATTAGGTGTAACTTATGAGGCGATTGATAATTATTTAGAAGGTAAGCCAGTTTCGCCAGAAGAACAAAAAGTAATTGAAAATCATTATATACGAAATGCACACAAACGTGAACTTGCATATACAAGATACACGTGGCCAAAATCCTAATTTAATTTTTTTCTAACGTGTGACTTAAATTAAATATGAGTTAGAGTTAATAACGTTAAACCACATTCAGCTAGGCTACTTCAGTATATAAATTGAAAGTGTATGAACAAAAGTAAGTATGTTCATTTAAGAATAAATTTTTATTTATGACAAATTCGCTATTTATTTATGAGAGTTTTCGTACTATATTATATTAATATGCATTCATTAAGGTTAGTTTGAAGCAGTTTGGTATTTAAAGTGTAATTGAAAGAGAGTGGGGCGCCTTATGTCATTCGTAACAGAAAATCCATGGTTAATGGTACTAACTATATTTATCATTAACGTTTGTTATGTAACGTTTTTAACGATGCGAACAATTTTAACGTTGAAAGGTTATCGTTATATTGCTGCATTAGTTAGTTTTTTAGAAGTATTAGTTTATATCGTTGGTTTAGGTTTGGTTATGTCTAATTTAGACCATATACAAAATATTATTGCCTACGCATTTGGTTTTTCAATAGGTATCATTGTTGGTATGAAAATAGAAGAAAAACTGGCATTAGGTTATACAGTTGTAAATGTAACTTCAGCAGAATATGAGTTAGATTTACCGAATGAACTTCGAAATTTAGGATATGGCGTTACGCACTATGCTGCGTTTGGTAGAGATGGTAGTCGTATGGTAATGCAAATTTTAACACCAAGAAAATATGAACGTAAATTGATGGATACGATAAAAAATTTAGATCCGAAAGCATTTATCATTGCGTATGAACCTCGAAACATACATGGTGGATTCTGGACTAAAGGCATTCGTCGTAGAAAGCTTAAAGATTATGAACCAGAAGAACTGGAAAGTGTAGTAGAACATGAAATTCAAAGTAAATGAGAATGAAACAATTGCTGATTGCTTGTCACGAATGAAAATGCAAGGGTATATGCCGGTAAAACGTATTGAAAAACCCGTGTTTCAAGAGCAAAAAGATGGCACGGTTGAAGTATCACATCAAGAAATCATTTTTGTAGGTAAGAAAATCCAATAACATAATCCAATTTAAATAAAGACTATTTGAAGAGGAAAGGCTATTCAAAGTTTGAGTAATTTTACTTTGAATAGCCTAAGTGTTTATACATGCAAGATGCTCAATCCATATTGTATTAAAAACCCCCAGCAAGCTATATAAAGCGTATGCTGGGGGTTCTTAATATTTTAAAATTATTGTTAGATTATATATATCATCGCTTTTTCTAAAACAATCTCATCGCATGAAATTTTTTCTTCCTAGAGACCTTTAATAAGATTAATAGTTTACTTAATCATATCTAGATAGTCTTATGACTTATGCTTAATGAAAGTCATTCTAGGAGAAGTTCCCAAAGCTTCTGTGTTCATAATTGTTAGTAGTATTTTATTATCATTTGGTATAAATATTTCAATAACAATTGAGCTATTATTTTTATTATATAATGTGAGTTGTTTGTGTTCTGTATTTATATATTTGCAAATGTAATCAGAATCGTCTGAGGTACTGAGAATAAATTTTAAAGGGCTATCATTTAAATCTTGAGGGTGCCATTCTCCCTCAATAATATTAAGGTAATACTTAGCCTCTGAATTACATTTGAATTTATCAATACTAAATAATTCAAATTGTTCCATAATATTATTTACCTTTCTAAAATACAAATTTTAATAACCATAAATAGATGAATACCATCGATAATGGTCGCCATTGGATACTGGAATAACATTGTTTTTAGCATCTTGAGTCATAAAACCATTATCCCATGGATTCCATATAATTATAACCTCTTGTCCATTATCTAATTTAGCGTTCCCAACAACTGCCATGGCATGCCCTGCGTGCATACCATTTCTTGATTCTACTCTACTACCTAAAACAGCAATTCCTTTATTATTTTTAGTAAGATTGTCAACTTCATTATATGTAGTCATTCTATTAAGAAGTTGTGGACTTCTTCCCTGAGTTTGTCCAAAATAAATCATCTCTCTTGGCGTTAAACCAGTAAATTGGAATCGTTGTCCTTGTAAGTTTGGGTGTAAAAATCTCATCACAGCTTCTGCATGATATTTGTTAGTATTATAAGTCGCATTTAGTAATGCAGACATCGTATAGCCTGCACACCAACCATTGTTACCTTGAGTTTCTCTTATCCTGAAATTCTCAAGTTTATTTACATATTGCTCGTTGTAAGTATAATTATTACTTTTAAATTGACTAGTTGGCATAGTGACAGAAGCTTTTTGCTTTAGTTGCGTTACATTATTGCCAGTAGGTATACTCTCGGTCTTTTTTAACTTTTTATCTTCTAGACGTGGTGTTTTTAGTACGAGTTTAGCTTTATGATTTTGAGTAACCACATAGTAACCTTTTGAGTTTGTCAAAATAGTAATTTGTTGATCTTTATATTGATTTAAGACTTTAGATAAAAATGGAGAAACATTGATTGTGTATTTAGAAGATGAACTAGAATACTTAGTGACTTTTGGTGAAATTGTAACTATATAATCGATATTACCTTCAGTGTTCAAAACTGGAAAATAATAATTACCATCACTCTTTTTGTTGAATTTATAAATTTTAAAAGGTTCACCAAGTGTATACGAGGCTTTCTCTTTATTATAGATTTTATCAAGTGAAGTAACATAAGAAAGATAGTCTTTTTGCGCTAAATTACGTACGTCAGTGGGAACACTTTTGTCCTCGACATTAACTTGCACATGCTTCTTATCTTTTGCTTTGATATTTGAATTGCTCTCAGCGTTTGCAATAGGGGTAACACTTAAAGAAAGTATTAAACTTAAAGCTATTAATTTTGGAAAGTTTCTTTTCATATAAAAACTCCTTTCTTTTATTATAAAATAATTATATTAAATTTAGTTAAGAGTTTCAATATAAAATTTTAATCTATGTTTAAAAAATATTTAATTTTTACACATTATCAGTTTATGTAATAATTTAGTAGCTTATTTACTAAATTGCAAACATCTCATTCAATAATTAATATGATCGAAAGCTTCATCAAAATATATTAGTTGATTTCGAAAGAAGCGTAGTCAATTTATGTCTTGCTATAAAAATTTACTATTAAGAAAATCTCTGCGTATTTTTCTATAAACAGTTTCGTATTTATACGATTCTGGAGTTCGATATTAATGGCTTATATTTAAAATGCTACACCTATGCAATAGAACATATATTCTTTTTGTGAGTAGAAAATTTGTTATATTAGAAGTGAATAATTTTAAAACAAATTATGAAATGTAAGAAGAAATATTATGAAACTAGGTAAAGTAGATTGTTGAAAATTCCATACAATAGGAGAAGTAAAGTGAATATTATCTGGTATTACTAAAGCTTTTGATTGTCCTAATTGTAATAAAAAGTTGGATAGTGTAGGTGAGGGGAGAAAAACTAAAATGCAATAATATATTCTTAATGGATCATTATAAATGCCAATTAGATTAAAGTGTTGCGAACATTTACAATTAGAAATCAGTATTAATCTGCCATAGATAATTGTATTAATGTAAAAAATAAAATAGAATGAGAATATACGGAAATTTTTTATACATTTATAACCAATTCTGTTAAACTGTGAAGAGTAGAGTTAAAAACGAACTTTTTATTTATTTTCATTAAAAATGTTCTGTTTTTTAAAATTCGAGTATACATACGATAGGAGTTAAAAAAATGATTGAACGCTATTCTAGAGAAGAAATGTCTAATATTTGGACTGATCAAAATCGCTATGAAGCATGGTTAGAAGTGGAAATTTTAGCATGTGAGGCATGGAGTGAATTAGGACATATACCGAAAGCTGACGTACAAAAAATTCGTCAAAACGCAAAGGTAAATGTCGAACGTGCACAAGAAATTGAACAAGAAACACGCCATGATGTTGTAGCCTTTACTAGACAAGTTTCTGAAACGCTAGGTGAAGAACGTAAGTGGGTACATTATGGTTTAACTTCTACTGATGTTGTAGATACAGCTTTAAGTTTCGTTATTAAACAAGCAAATGACATTATTGAAAAAGATTTAGAAAGATTTATCGACGTTTTAGCTGAAAAAGCAAAAAATTATAAATATACATTGATGATGGGACGTACACATGGAGTGCATGCAGAACCAACTACATTTGGTGTCAAAATGGCATTGTGGTACACGGAAATGCAACGTAACTTACAACGTTTCAAACAAGTAAGAGAAGAAATTGAAGTAGGGAAAATGAGTGGTGCAGTAGGTACTTTTGCTAACATTCCTCCTGAAATAGAAAGTTATGTGTGTAAACATTTAGGTATTGGCACAGCGCCTGTATCAACGCAAACATTGCAACGCGATCGACATGCATACTATATTGCGACATTAGCATTAATCGCGACGTCACTAGAAAAATTTGCCGTTGAAATTCGTAACCTTCAAAAAACCGAAACAAGAGAAGTTGAAGAAGCATTTGCAAAGGGTCAAAAAGGTTCATCTGCAATGCCTCATAAACGAAATCCAATTGGTTCTGAAAATATCACAGGTATTTCAAGAGTAATTCGTGGTTATATTACTACAGCTTATGAGAATGTGCCATTATGGCATGAAAGAGATATTTCTCATTCTTCAGCTGAGCGTATTATGTTACCAGATGTTACAATAGCACTAGATTATGCATTGAATCGTTTCACGAATATTGTGGACCGTTTAACTGTATTTGAAGATAATATGCGTAATAACATAGATAAAACATTTGGTCTGATTTTCTCACAACGTGTCTTATTAGCATTAATTAATAAAGGTATGGTTCGTGAAGAAGCATACGACAAAGTACAACCAAAAGCGATGACATCTTGGGAAACGAAAACACCTTTCCGTGAATTAATCGAACAAGATGAGTCTATTACAAGTGTTTTAACAAAAGAAGAATTGGATGAATGTTTCGATCCTAAACATCATTTGAATCAAGTTGATACTATTTTCGAACGCGCTGGATTAGCATAAAATTAAATAAAGTAACGATTCAGATTTAATAAAATATAAATCGCTACACTTTAATAGGTTAATGCGTTAAAATGACATAAAGAATAAAATTATAGGGGTTGTTTCGATATGCAAATTGAAAAATTACGAGGTGCAGCGTTAGATGAATTGTTTGATGCAATACTAACGTTAGAAAATAGAGAAGAATGTTACCAATTTTTCGATGATTTGTGTACTGTAAATGAAATTCAATCACTGTCTCAAAGATTACAAGTTGCTAAAATGATTAAGCAAGGTTATACCTATGCAACGATTGAACAAGAATCTGGAGCATCGACTGCAACGATTTCTAGAGTGAAGCGTTCATTACAATGGGGTAATGATGCTTATACAATGATTTTAGATCGTATGAATATTGAAACAAATGAATAATAAATGAACGATAAACAATGGTTATCTATCTGCACTAATAAGGTAGATAATCATTGTTTTTTCACGAAAAAATTTACAGAGTAAAAGAACTTAAATTTCATATTAAGTCTTTAGAACTCGACACTTAAAAATGCTATAATCATATGTATGTTAAAAAAGGAGTTTCGGAAAATGTATGACATTAAAAAATGGCGCCATATTTTTAAATTAGACCCAGCTAAACATATTTCAGATGATGATTTAGATGCGATTTGTATGTCTCAAACAGATGCAATTATGATTGGTGGAACTGATGACGTTACTGAAGATAATGTCATTCATTTAATGAGCAGAGTAAGAAGATACCCATTGCCTTTAGTACTTGAAATATCAAACATCGAAAGTGTAATGCCTGGTTTTGATTTTTATTTTGTACCTACAGTACTGAACAGTACAGATGTTGCATTTCACAATGGTACATTATTAGAAGCGCTTAAAACATATGGACATAGTATAGATTTTGAAGAAGTAATATTTGAAGGGTATGTCGTGTGCAATGCTGATAGCAAAGTGGCAAAACATACCAAAGCAAATACAGATTTAACAACAGAAGATTTAGAAGCATATGCCCAAATGGTCAATCATATGTATCGATTACCGGTTATGTATATAGAGTATAGTGGCATTTATGGCGACGTATCAAAGGTTCAAGCTGTCTCAGAACATCTAACAGAAACGCAACTATTTTATGGTGGCGGTATTTCCTCAGAACAACAAGCGACAGAGATGGCAGCTATTGCAGATACAATTATCGTCGGTGATATTATTTATAAAGATATTAAAAAAGCTTTAAAAACAGTAAAAATAAAGGAGTCTAGTAAATGAATGCGTTATTAAATCATATGAATACAGAGCAAAGTGAAGCTGTAAAGACAACAGAAGGACCATTGTTAATTATGGCAGGTGCTGGTTCAGGGAAGACACGTGTTTTAACACATAGAATTGCTTATTTATTAGACGAAAAAGATGTCTCACCATACAATGTTTTGGCTATTACTTTTACAAATAAAGCTGCAAGAGAAATGAAAGAACGTGTTCAAAAATTAGTAGGTGATCAAGCAGAAGTTATTTGGATGTCAACATTCCACTCAATGTGTGTTCGTATTTTACGTCGTGATGCAGATCGAATTGGTATAGAACGCAATTTTACGATAATTGATCCTACAGACCAAAAATCTGTTATTAAAGATGTCTTAAAAAATGAAAATATTGATAGTAAAAAGTTTGAACCACGTATGTTTATCGGTGCGATCAGTAATTTGAAAAATGAACTTAAAACACCTGCAGATGCTCAAAAAGAAGCCACAGATTATCACTCGCAAATGGTAGCAACGGTTTATAGTGGATATCAACGCCAATTGTCACGTAATGAAGCGTTAGATTTTGATGACCTTATTATGACAACGATTAACTTATTTGAGCGTGTACCAGAAGTTCTAGAATATTATCAGAACAAATTCCAATATATTCATGTAGATGAGTATCAAGATACCAATAAAGCACAATACACATTAGTTAAATTATTAGCAAGTAAGTTTAAAAACTTATGTGTTGTAGGTGACTCAGATCAGTCAATTTATGGTTGGCGTGGTGCTGATATTCAAAATATCTTATCATTTGAAAAAGACTACCCAGAAGCGAATACAATCTTTTTAGAGCAAAATTATCGTTCGACGAAAACGATTTTAAATGCGGCTAACGAAGTGATTAAAAATAATTCTGAACGTAAGCCAAAAGGACTGTGGACTGCAAATACGAATGGTGAGAAAATTCATTACTATGAAGCAATGACAGAACGTGATGAAGCGGAATTTGTAATACGAGAAATTATGAAGCATCAACGTAATGGTAAGAAATATCAAGATATGGCAATTTTATATAGAACAAATGCACAATCACGTGTACTTGAGGAAACATTCATGAAATCTAATATGCCATACACAATGGTTGGTGGACAAAAGTTCTATGACCGTAAAGAAATCAAAGATTTATTAAGTTATTTGCGTATAATTGCCAATAGTAATGATGACATTAGTTTGCAACGTATTATTAATGTTCCAAAAAGAGGTGTAGGTCCTTCATCTGTTGAAAAAGTTCAAAATTATGCACTTCAAAACAATATCAGTATGTTTGATGCACTTGGAGAAGCTGATTTTATCGGATTGTCAAAAAAGGTGACACAAGAGTGTCTTAATTTTTACGAGTTGATCCAAAGCTTGATAAAAGAACAAGAATTTTTAGAAATTCATGAAATAGTTGATGAAGTATTACAAAAGTCTGGCTACCGAGAAATGCTTGAACGTGAAAATACACTAGAATCTCGAAGTAGATTAGAAAACATCGATGAATTTATGTCAGTACCAAAAGATTATGAGGAAAATACCCCATTAGAAGAACAGTCATTAATTAACTTTTTAACGGATTTATCGTTAGTAGCTGATATTGATGAGGCAGATACTGAAAATGGCGTAACACTAATGACGATGCACTCGGCTAAGGGCCTTGAATTTCCAATCGTCTTTATAATGGGGATGGAAGAATCTTTATTCCCACATATTAGAGCGATTAAGAGTGAAGATGATCATGAAATGCAAGAAGAACGTCGTATTTGTTATGTAGCAATCACAAGGGCTGAAGAGGTGTTATATATCACTCATGCGACATCAAGAATGTTATTTGGTCGCCCTCAGTCAAATATGCCATCTAGATTTTTAAAGGAAATTCCAGAATCACTATTAGAAAATCATTCAAGTGGCAAACGACAAACGATACAACCTAAGGCAAAACCTTTTGCTAAACGTGGATTTAGTCAACGAACAACGTCAACGAAAAAACAAGTATCGTCATCTGATTGGAATGTAGGTGACAAAGTGATGCATAAAGCCTGGGGAGAAGGCATGGTGAGTAATGTAAACGAGAAAAATGGCTCAATCGAACTAGATATTATCTTTAAATCACAAGGGCCAAAACGTTTGTTAGCGCAATTTGCACCAATTGAAAAAAAGGAGGATTAAGGGATGGCTGATTTATCGTCTCGTGTGAACGAGTTACATGATTTATTAAATCAATACAGTTATGAATACTATGTAGAGGATAATCCATCTGTACCAGATAGTGAATATGACAAATTACTTCATGAACTGATTAAAATAGAAGAGGAGCATCCTGAGTATAAGACTGTAGATTCTCCAACAGTTAGAGTTGGCGGTGAAGCCCAAGCCTCTTTCAATAAAGTCAACCATGACACGCCAATGTTAAGTTTAGGGAATGCATTTAATGAGGATGATTTGAGAAAATTCGACCAACGCATACGTGAACAAATTGGCAACGTTGAATATATGTGCGAATTAAAAATTGATGGCTTAGCAGTATCATTGAAATATGTTGATGGATACTTCGTTCAAGGTTTAACACGTGGTGATGGAACAACAGGTGAAGATATTACCGAAAATTTAAAAACAATTCATGCGATACCTTTGAAAATGAAAGAACCATTAAATGTAGAAGTTCGTGGTGAAGCATATATGCCGAGACGTTCATTTTTACGATTAAATGAAGAAAAAGAAAAAAATGATGAGCAGTTATTTGCAAATCCAAGAAACGCTGCTGCGGGATCATTAAGACAGTTAGATTCTAAATTAACGGCAAAACGAAAGCTAAGCGTATTTATATATAGTGTCAATGATTTCACTGATTTCAATGCACGTTCGCAAAGTGAAGCATTAGATGAGTTAGATAAATTAGGTTTTACAACGAATAAAAATAGAGCGCGTGTAAATAATATCGATGGTGTTTTAGAGTATATTGAAAAATGGACAAGCCAAAGAGAGTCATTACCTTATGATATTGATGGGATTGTTATTAAGGTTAATGATTTAGATCAACAGGATGAGATGGGATTCACACAAAAATCTCCTAGATGGGCCATTGCTTATAAATTTCCAGCTGAGGAAGTAGTAACTAAATTATTAGATATTGAATTAAGTATTGGACGTACAGGTGTAGTCACACCTACTGCTATTTTAGAACCAGTAAAAGTAGCTGGTACAACTGTATCAAGAGCATCTTTGCACAATGAAGATTTAATTCATGACAGAGATATTCGAATTGGTGATAGTGTTGTAGTGAAAAAAGCAGGTGACATCATACCTGAAGTTGTACGTAGTATTCCAGAACGTAGACCTGAAGATGCTGTCACATATCATATGCCAACCCATTGTCCAAGTTGCGGACATGAATTAGTACGTATTGAAGGCGAAGTAGCACTTCGTTGCATTAATCCAAAATGCCAAGCACAACTTGTTGAAGGATTGATTCACTTTGTATCAAGACAAGCCATGAATATTGATGGACTAGGCACTAAAATTATTCAACAGCTTTATCAAAGCGAATTAATTAAAGATGTTGCTGATATTTTCTATTTAACAGAAGAAGATTTATTACCTTTAGATAGAATGGGGCAGAAAAAAGTTGATAATTTATTAGCTGCCATTCAACAAGCTAAGGACAATTCTTTAGAAAATTTATTATTTGGTCTAGGTATTAGGCATTTAGGTGTTAAAGCGAGCCAAGTGTTAGCAGAAAAATATGAAACGATAGATCGATTACTAACGGTAACTGAAGCGGAATTAGTAGAAATTCATGATATAGGCGATAAAGTAGCACAATCTGTAGTTACTTACTTAGAAAATGAAGATATTCGTGCTTTAATTCAAAAATTAAAAGATAAACATGTTAATATGATTTATAAAGGTATCAAAACATCAGATATTGAAGGACATCCTGAATTTAGTGGCAAAACGATAGTACTAACTGGTAAGCTACATCAAATGACACGCAATGAAGCATCTAAATGGCTTGCATCACAAGGTGCTAAAGTTACAAGTAGCGTTACTAAAAATACAGATGTCGTTATTGCTGGTGAAGATGCAGGTTCAAAATTAACAAAAGCACAAAGTTTAGGTATTGAAATTTGGACAGAGCAACAATTTGTAGATAAGCAAAATGAATTAAATAGTTAGAGGGGTATGTCGATGAAGCGTACATTAGTATTATTGATTACAGCTATCTTTATACTCGCTGCTTGTGGTAACCATAAGGATGACCAGGCTGGAAAAGATAATCAAAAACATAACAATAGTTCAAATCAAGTAAAAGAAATTGCTACGGATAAAAATGTACAAGGTGATAACTATCGTACATTGTTACCATTTAAAGAAAGCCAGGCAAGAGGACTTTTACAAGATAACATGGCAAATAGTTATAATGGCGGCGACTTTGAAGATGGTTTGTTGAACTTAAGTAAAGAAGTGTTTCCAACAGACAAATATTTGTATCAAGATGGTCAATTTTTGGATAAGAAAACAATTAATGCCTATTTAAATCCTAAGTATACAAAACGTGAAATCGATAAAATGTCTGAAAAAGATAAAAAAGACAAGAAAGCGAATGAAAATTTAGGACTTAATCCATCACACGAAGGTGAAACAGATCCTGAAAAGATTGCAGAAAAGTCACCAGCCTATTTATCTAACATTTTAGAGCAAGATTTTTATGGTGGTGGAGATACAAAAGGTAAGAATATTAAAGGTATGACGATTGGTTTAGCTATGAATAGTGTCTATTACTATAAAAAAGAAAAAGATGGACCGACTTTTAGTAAAAAACTAGATGATAGCGAAGTTAAAAAGCAAGGTAAACAAATGGCTAGTGAGATATTATCAAGGTTACGTGAAAATGATGATTTAAAAGATATACCAATTCATTTTGCAATTTATAAGCAATCAAGTGAAGATTCAATCACACCAGGTGAATTTATCACTCAAGCGACTGCAGAAAAGAGTCAAACAAAGCTTAATGAATGGCATAATATCAATGAAAAATCAGCTTTATTACCTTCTTCAACAGCAGCAGATTATGATGAAAATTTAAATAATAATTTCAAGCAATTTAACGATAATTTGCAATCATATTTTTCTAATTTCACACAAGCAGTAGGGAAAGTTAAATTTATTGATAAAAAGCCACAACGATTAGTAGTAGATTTACCAATCGATTACTATGGACAAGCTGAAACAATTGGTATTACACAGTACGTTACTGAACAAGCGAATAAATATTTCGATAAAATCGATAACTATGAAATTCGTATTAAAGATGGTAACCAACCACGTGCTTTAATTAGTAAGACAAAAGATGACAAAGAACCGCAAGTTCATATTTACAGTAATTAATTGTAAATTAAAGATAATAAAAAGGTACCAATGTTAGTCAGAATTTTGATTAACATTAGTACCTTTTTAATTTGTTAAAGTTTTAAATGTGGTTAAATGATAAAATCGATGAGATTAGGACATAAATCCATAAAAGTGCCTGGCATATTTATAAAATGATTTCTTTAAAGTTTACTTTGAATGGAGCATGTCATTGAATGCTGTCACAGACCCATGATTATATTCATCGTTTATTAAATAAAGTAGTCATGGATAAATATAAATACGTTCGTTTATTATTAACTAGTTGAAATCTTGCATCAAGTCATCAATTACTGATTTAGTGCTTCTTATAGAATTTATTGGACTGATACCAGTACCTACAGAAACATACCCATTTTCTGTATCTCCGTTTAACATTCCAAGACGCATATTTCGACCACCACCCATATGTTTTGCTAATTCTTCATTAGTTGCTCCATTTTTATCCATTTCTTCTAATTCTCTAGCTAGTTTTCCAGGTAGTGAAAGATAATAGGATGGAATAGTTCGAAATAAGATTAAATCTTCAGCATTTGAATCGACAATATATTGTTTAACATTTTCCGCAGCTGGGTTTTCAAAAGTTGGGATTAAAACACTTCCAACGAATACGCCCTCAGCTCCTAGACAAAAAGCAGCTCTAACTCCTCGTACGTCACCGATACCTCCCGCAGCGATTACAGGAATTTTTATTGCATCAGCAATCATGGGAATAATCGAAAAAGTACCGATAATTTTTTCTGGAACTGTACAGCCTTCATCAAAACCTGTAGCAACAAAAACATCTGCTCCTAACTCTTCAGATTTAATGGCATTTTCAATTGTAGGTGTTAGTGGTCTGAATATTATTTTAATATTATTTTCTTTAAGTTTATTAAAGATAGTTTGATCTAATATGCCGTTAATTAAGACGGCAGATATATTTTCTTCTATAAGCATGTCGATAAGATAAGAAGTATATGATAAATCTTCGCTTACCATAATTGTTGAGGCGAATGGTTTACTCGTTAATTTTTTAACTTTCTTTACCTCCAATCTCATTTTTTCTGCGGTTTCAAATGGTGAATTCGTAATTCTTGCTTCGCCTGCATTTGGACCTAAAATGCCTAAACCACCTGCTTCACTAACTGATGCTACAAAATTTGCATTGGTTAATCCATTCATTGGTCCTTGAATAATCGGTTTCTCTATATTTAAAATTTTAGAAACTCTATTTTCCATGATTACCCTCCTTTTATAATCGAAATATATAAAATACGTTAGTATATATGATATAAATAGGGAAGTAGGCAAAAATAATTAACTAAGTACTAACAATCATACTAATGTGGAGAGGTAGAGCTAAATGGTTAAAATATGTAACGATGGATTTGATGAAAATTTTATTGAAGAACATAGAAATCTATATAGCATTGCATACACACAAAATGTGTTATCTGGAAGATATAAAAATCTAATTATTTGGTACTTAAAAACAGAGGGAAAACGATTTGGTGAAATTAAGAAATTTTTCGCAAATATATCTCAAGGATCACTAACAAAACAGCTTAAAGAATTAGAATCAGATGGTATTTTAAATAGAGAAGTATATGCAGAAGTTCCGCCTAAAGTTATTTATAGTTTGACTGACAAAGGTAAAGATATCTTGCCCTTAATTGATTTGATGGAGAAATACGGTCGGATGTATGGTGATAAATAGCTTCTAAATTAGATGATACATTTTTAATGGAATAGCAATTAAAAAATTAAACTTTAACATAGAAAAATCGATTGAGAAATAACTTTCAGGTTATTTCAACAATCGATTATTAGGGTGCATTTAATATTTCATTCATGCACGAGATATGACATAAAATTTTATTTTTCTCTAACGATGTCACGAACTTTGTTTAAGTCAGTTTCAACAAATGCACCAGGTTTTTTAGTAAGTTTACTTACAACATATGTAACGATTACACTTACAATAAATCCAGGAATAATTTCATATAAGCCGAATATTTCGTTGATATGTGCCAATGGTTTAATCCACGCAATCCAAACGATAACGACTAAGGCACCTGAAACCATTCCACTTACAGCACCGGCACGTGTCAAACCTTTCCAGTAAAGTGCAAATAGCACAAGTGGACTGAACGATGCACCAAATCCGGCCCAAGCATTACCGACTAAGTTTAGAATTGTGTCGTTTGGATTCCATGCAATCGCGATGGCAACAATTGCTACAACTAATACAGATAATCTTCCAATCATAACAAATTCTTTTTGGTGCGTTTTAGCTTTTTCTTCACCACGAATTAATTTATAAAAGTCTTCCGTTAATGAACTAGATGTTACAAGTAATTGTGAAGAAATCGTGCTCATAATTGCAGCTAGAATCGCAGCAAGTAAGAAACCACCTACAAGAGGATGGAAGAGTACTTGACTCATCACGATGAATAATGTCTCAGGATCTTCTAGTTTAATATGATAAGCAGGTACGAATGCAATACCTGTTAAACCAACAGCCACAGCGCCTAATAAACCAACTGCCATCCAGCTAATACCTAAACGTCTAGCTTTAGGTAGCATCTTGTGTGATTTAATAGACATAAACCTTACAATGATATGAGGTTGACCGAAATAACCTAATCCCCATGAAAATAGAGAGATAATTCCTATAAATGATAACCCTTTAAATAAATTTAAATTTGTAGGTTTCATAGCTGCTACATCATGAAACGTTCCCCAGCCGTTTAAATTCATCATAGCAACAATAGGGACCATAACCATCGCAATTAACATAATGACACCTTGGAAGAAATCTGTAATTGATACAGCTAAATATCCACCAAAGAAAGTATAGAAAATGACAATGAAAGCAACTAATATTAAACCGAAATGATAATCTAATCCAAAAGCACTTTCAAATAATTTACCACCAGATACGAAACCAGAATGTGTATATAATGTAAAGAATACTACGATAATCAATCCAGAAATAATCTTTAACACATTATTTTTATCGTTTAAACGATTTTTAAAGAAATCTGGTAATGTAATTGCATCTCCAGCTAATTCGGTATAAACACGAAGTCTAGGAGCAACAACAAAGTAATTTATATAAGCACCTAATGTTAAACCGATTGTAATCCACATAGCTGATAGACCAGTGCTATAGACAGAACCAGGTAGACCCATAATCATCCATCCACTCATATCTGAAGCTCCAGCTGATAATGCAGTAATATACGGTCCAATACTACGTCCACCTAACATGTACTCGCTTAAGTTACCAGTTGCTTGCTTGTAACCGTAAAAGCCAATAACGATTAGTATCAAGAAGTAGACGGCAATCATAATATAAGTTTGCCAATTGGCATCTACTTGTTGACTTAATGCTGTCCCCATTGTAAGCATGATAAACACTCCCTTTATTTAATTTATAATTTAGTTACTTGAAAACATTATACATAAAGATAAATGTTTAGAAAAGTAGGAAAATTAAATTTATTCTTTTTGAAATACTTGTATACCAATATAGAAAGCGCTTTCGTATTTTTTGGATATGGGCAAATTTTTATAATTAAAATTGCATAATCATAATATTGAATTGGGTTGTCTAATATTAAAGGGTGTTGTTTTCATAAAAAATAATTTGGTAAACGAATGATAATGTTTATACAGTTTATATGAAATTAAAGTAGCACCTCATAAATACTTAGATTTTTAATTGGAAATTTGATACAATTTAGTGATGAATGACTTAAAGGAGGCTTTTATTAATGACAAAAGTAACACGTGAAGAAGTTGAGCATATCGCGAATCTTGCAAGACTTCAAATTTCTCCTGAAGAAACGGAAGAAATGGCCAACACATTAGAAAGCATTTTAGATTTTGCAAAACAAAATGATAGCGCTGATACAGAAGGCGTTGAACCTACATATCACGTTTTAGATTTACAAAACGTTTTACGTGAAGATAAAGCAATTAAAGGTATTCCGCAAGAATTAGCTTTGAAAAATGCCAAAGAAACAGAAGATGGACAATTTAAAGTGCCTACAATCATGAATGAGGAGGACGCGTAAGATGAGCATTCGCTACGAATCGGTTGAGAATTTATTAACTTTAATAAAAGACAAAAAAATCAAACCATCTGATGTTGTTAAAGATATATATGATGCAATTGAAGAGACTGATCCAACAATTAAGTCTTTTCTAGCGCTGGATAAAGAAAATGCAATTAAAAAAGCGCAAGAATTGGATGAATTACAAGCAAAAGACCAAATGGATGGCAAATTATTTGGTATTCCAATGGGTATAAAAGATAACATTATTACAAACGGATTAGAAACAACATGTGCAAGTAAAATGTTAGAAGGTTTTGTGCCAATTTACGAATCTACTGTAATGGAAAAACTACATAATGAGAATGCCGTTTTAATAGGTAAATTAAATATGGATGAGTTTGCAATGGGTGGTTCAACAGAAACATCTTATTTCAAAAAAACAGTTAACCCATTTGACCATAAAGCAGTACCAGGTGGTTCATCAGGTGGATCTGCAGCAGCAGTTGCAGCTGGCTTAGTACCATTTAGCTTAGGTTCAGACACAGGTGGTTCAATTAGACAACCGGCTGCATATTGTGGCGTTGTCGGTATGAAACCAACATACGGTCGTGTATCTCGATTTGGATTAGTTGCTTTTGCATCTTCATTAGACCAAATTGGTCCATTGACTCGAAATGTAAAAGATAATGCAATCGTATTAGAAGCTATTTCTGGTGCAGATGTTAATGACTCTACAAGTGCACCTGTTGATGATGTAGACTTTACATCTGAAATTGGTAAAGATATTAAAGGATTAAAAGTTGCATTACCTAAAGAATACTTAGGTGAAGGTGTAGCTGATGACGTAAAAGAAGCAGTTCAAAACGCTGTAGAAACTTTAAAATCTTTAGGTGCTGTCGTTGAGGAAGTATCATTGCCAAATACTAAATTTGGTATTCCATCATATTACGTGATTGCATCATCAGAAGCTTCGTCAAACCTTTCTCGTTTTGACGGAATTCGTTATGGTTATCATTCTAAAGAAGCTCATTCATTAGAAGAATTATATAAAATGTCAAGATCTGAAGGTTTCGGTAAAGAAGTAAAACGTCGTATTTTCTTAGGTACATTTGCATTAAGTTCAGGTTACTACGATGCTTACTATAAAAAATCTCAAAAAGTTAGAACATTGATTAAAAATGACTTTGATAAAGTATTCGAAAATTATGATGTAGTAGTTGGTCCAACAGCGCCTACAACTGCCTTTAATCTAGGTGAAGAAATTGATGATCCATTAACAATGTATGCCAATGATTTATTAACAACACCAGTAAACTTAGCTGGATTACCTGGTATTTCTGTTCCTTGTGGACAATCAAATGGCCGACCAATCGGTTTACAGTTCATTGGTAAACCATTCGATGAAAAAACGTTATATCGTGTCGCTTATCAATATGAAACACAATACAATTTACATGACGTTTATGAAAAATTATAAGGAGTGGAAATCATGCATTTTGAAACAGTTATAGGACTTGAAGTTCACGTAGAGTTAAAAACGGACTCAAAAATGTTTTCTCCATCACCAGCGCATTTTGGAGCAGAACCTAACTCAAATACAAATGTTATCGACTTAGCATATCCAGGTGTCTTACCAGTTGTTAATAAGCGTGCAGTAGACTGGGCAATGCGTGCTGCAATGGCACTAAATATGGAAATCGCAACAGAATCTAAGTTTGACCGTAAGAACTATTTCTATCCAGATAATCCAAAGGCATATCAAATTTCTCAATTTGATCAACCAATTGGTGAAAATGGATATATCGATATCGAAGTCGATGGTGAAACAAAACGAATCGGTATTACTCGTCTTCACATGGAAGAAGATGCTGGTAAGTCAACACATAAAGGTGAGTATTCATTAGTTGACTTGAACCGTCAAGGTACACCGCTAATTGAAATCGTATCTGAACCAGATATTCGTTCACCTAAAGAAGCATATGCATATTTAGAAAAATTACGTTCAATTATTCAATACACTGGTGTATCAGACGTTAAGATGGAAGAAGGATCTTTACGTTGTGATGCTAACATCTCTTTGCGTCCATATGGTCAAGAAAAATTTGGTACTAAAGCCGAATTGAAAAACTTAAACTCATTTAACTATGTACGTAAAGGTTTAGAATATGAAGAAAAACGCCAAGAAGAAGAATTGTTAAATGGTGGAGAAATCGGACAAGAAACACGTCGATTTGATGAATCTACAGGTAAAACAATTTTAATGCGTGTTAAAGAAGGTTCTGATGATTACCGTTACTTCCCAGAGCCTGACATTGTACCTTTATATATTGATGATGCTTGGAAAGAGCGTGTTCGTCAGACAATTCCTGAATTACCAGATGAGCGTAAAGCTAAGTATGTAAATGAATTAGGTTTACCTGCATACGATGCACACGTATTAACATTGACTAAAGAAATGTCAGATTTCTTTGAATCAACAATTGAACACGGTGCAGATGTTAAATTGACATCTAACTGGTTAATGGGTGGCGTAAACGAATATTTAAATAAAAATCAAGTAGAATTATTAGATACTAAATTAACACCAGAAAATTTAGCAGGTATGATTAAACTTATCGAAGACGGAACAATGAGCAGTAAAATTGCGAAGAAAGTCTTCCCAGAGTTAGCAGCTAAAGGTGGTAATGCTAAACAGATTATGGAAGATAATGGCTTAGTTCAAATTTCTGATGAAGCAACACTTCTAAAATTTGTAAATGAAGCATTAGACAATAACGAACAATCAGTTGAAGATTACAAAAATGGTAAAGGCAAAGCTATGGGCTTCTTAGTTGGTCAAATTATGAAAGCGTCTAAAGGTCAAGCTAATCCACAATTAGTAAATCAACTTTTAAAACAAGAATTAGATAAAAGATAATTTTAATCATCAAACTATGATGATATAACACTGAACCCTTGGTTGCTGACTTAGATGCAATCGAGGGTTTATTTATATTTATAGAAGTCATATTACTTTTAACTTTATTCATTGTACATGTTATTGGTAAAAATATTAATTTTATTAATGCGTTAGCTTTAATTATATTAAGGCAAACTGTATAATAAAAAGGTATAAAACATTTTTGTATAAAGACAACATTATATTTACAACATCATTTTAAAGGTAAAATAGCATAATTGACGAAGTCTATATAACGAAGAACGGCAAAAATGCTGAATAAATAACAACCTTTGTACATATTGAGATAGTATTTGTTTGAGATACAAGTTGGTCTTTAACGATATTAAGAATGATGAAATAAGACTGAGCCTGGGTCATAAATTCAATGTCCTAGGCACTACAATGTTATATTGGCAGTAGTTGACTGAAAGAAAATACGCTTGTAACAAGCTTTTTTCAATTCTAGTGGGGCCCCAACAAAGAGAATTTCGAAAGGAAATTCTACAGACAATGCAAGTTGGGGTAGAACGAAATAAATTTTGTTAAATATTATTTCTGTCCCACTCCCTATTAGACGAAACCAAGATGAAGTTAAAATATATGAATTTTAAGTAGAGGGATAAGATATGAGGAAACGTGCTAGAATCATTTATAACCCGACATCAGGTAAAGAGCAATTTAAAAGAGAATTACCTGATGCCTTAATAAAATTAGAAAAAGCGGGATATGAAACGAGTGCATATGCAACCGAGAAAATCGGTGATGCCACACTTGAAGCAGAAAGAGCTATGCATGAAAATTATGATGTATTAATCGCTGCAGGTGGTGACGGAACATTAAATGAAGTAGTTAATGGTATCGCAGAAAAGCCTAATCGTCCTAAGCTAGGTGTCATTCCTATGGGTACTGTTAATGACTTTGGACGTGCATTGCATATACCTAATGACATCATGGGGGCACTTGATGTCATCATTGAAGGTCATTCTACTAAAGTAGATATTGGTAAAATGAATAATCGATACTTTATTAATTTAGCTGCAGGCGGACAATTGACGCAGGTCTCTTATGAAACACCGAGTAAATTGAAATCTATTGTTGGTCCATTTGCTTATTACATCAAAGGTTTCGAAATGTTACCTCAAATGAAAGCTGTAGATTTAAGAATTGAATATGATGGTAATGTTTTCCAAGGAGAAGCATTATTATTCTTTTTAGGTTTAACAAATTCAATGGCAGGATTTGAAAAATTAGTGCCGGACGCTAAGTTAGATGACGGCTATTTTACGTTAATTATAGTTGAAAAATCAAACCTTGCAGAACTTGGTCATATTATGACTTTAGCTTCAAGAGGAGAACATACTAAGCATCCTAAAGTTATTTATGAAAAAGCAAAGGCAATTAATATTTCATCATTCACAGACTTACAACTAAATGTAGATGGAGAATATGGTGGTAAATTACCAGCGAATTTCTTGAATCTA
Source organism: Staphylococcus sp. EG-SA-10 (assembly GCF_017151945.1). NCBI lineage: Bacteria > Bacillati > Bacillota > Bacilli > Caryophanales > Staphylococcaceae > Staphylococcus > Staphylococcus sp. EG-SA-10. The sequence continues at coordinate 36,631 of NZ_JACVZJ010000004.1, read as the reverse complement.
GAACGTCATATAGATGTCTTTGCACCTAATGATATTGTAAATGAAGAGTTAATAAATAATGATCATGTTGATGACAATTTAATCGAAGAATAAACAGAAGTAGTGAAATATATAATGGCAGGTTAGGAAGCGCATAATTTTGTTCCTAACCTGTTCCTTTTGGAGGTAAAATTTTGCAAGTAATAGCTAAAAATGACATTAAAACGGGAACAGTTGTTGATTTAACGCATGAAGGCCATGGTGTCGTAAAAATAGATCGCTTTCCTATTTTCATACCACAAGCTTTAATTAATGAACAAATTGAATATAAAATTATCAAAGTAAAAAAGAACTTTGCGATAGGTAAGTTGCTTAATATAAATACGAGAAGTGAGAATCGTGTTGCACCGTCATGTATATATTATGAACGTTGTGGTGGGTGCCAACTTCAACACTTATCATACGAAGCACAACTTGAAATGAAAAAGGAACAAGTGATTAATTTGTTTCAGCGAAAAGCGCATTTTGATAATTCTAAGATTAACGATACAGTTGGCATGACAGATCCTTGGAGATATCGAAACAAGTCCCAGATTCCAGTTGGTAAGAATGAACAGAATGAAGTTATTATGGGCTTTTATCGTCAAAGAAGCCATGACATTATTGACATGGAAAGTTGTTTAATACAAGATTCACAACATCAAGAAGTGATGAATGAAGTTAAATCTATTTTAAAAGATTTAAATGTAAGTATTTATCAAGAACAATTGAAAAAAGGTTTAATGAGACATTTGGTTGTAAGAACAGGATATCATACAGACGAAATGATGATTATTTTTGTAACTAATGGTAAAAAGTGGTCACAAAAAAATGCTGTTGTTGAGAAGATATTAGATGCATTTCCTAATGTGACAAGCATTAAACAAAACATTAATGATAGCCACTCTAATGTTATTATGGGACGTCAGTCTATAACGCTATATGGTAAAGATACAATTATTGATCAATTAACAGATAGTACATTTAAAATAAGTGATCAGTCATTCTACCAAATTAATTCTGAACAAACAGAGAAATTATATAATAAAGCAATTGAGTATGCGCAATTGACAGGTAATGAAGTTGTATTAGATACCTATTGTGGTATTGGAACAATAGGGCTATATATGGCACCACATGCAAAACATGTATACGGTGTTGAAGTAGTACCTTCTGCAATTGAAGACGCACAACAAAATGCGACTATAAACCAATGCAATAATACAACTTTTGTCTGTGGGAAAGCTGAAGAAGTTATTTTACAATGGAAGGCACAAGGGATTAAACCAGATGTTGTAATGGTTGATCCGCCAAGAAAGGGCTGTGACGAAACGTTTATTCAGACTTTGCTTACATTAGAACCTAAGCGTATTGTCTATATTTCATGTAATCCCGCAACACAGCAACGTGATGCATTATTATTAGCTGAAAAATATCAACTTGAAGAGGTAACACCGGTAGATATGTTTCCACAAACAACACATGTTGAGACAGTTGCATTATTCAATTTGAAATAGCGCACATGATTTGAGATAAAATTTCGCCTTATTAAGTGAAGAAAGAAATCGTATATTAAAATTTTATTACAGCCAATTTACTTTCTTGATATGAACTTTTTAAATTAAATGTGACATTGTATACTATATTTAAAGAAGAATAAGAATGTCATGATCAGGAGGGTTGGCAATGCATAAAATTGATTTAACGACAAATAATTTTCAAATGCGAAGGTTTATTATCTTGCAACTTGTTATTGCGTTATTCGTGATTTTATTTACGTATAAGTGGGCGTTAGGTGTCACAGCGGTTGTCGATCAAAATATCATCATCAATCTTGTATATGGGTTTGCTGGATTCATTATTTTATTGATTTTACATGAACTTATCCATAGAGCATTATTTCTTTTATTTAAAAAAGATAGCAAACCTATGTTTAATATAAAAAAAGACAGAATCTTATTCCAAACAGCAGATGCTTGCTTCAACAAATGGCAATTCTCAATTATTATGCTGTCACCACTAATCCTATTAAGTACTGGCTTGCTTATTTTAATTAAGGTATTTGGTTATTCATCACTTATTTTTATGTTTAGTATGCATACCGCTTATTGCTTTATAGATATTTTGCTTGTTGCATTAACAATATCTAGTAGTTTTAAATATGTTCAACAAGATGAAGATAGTATTTATTTGTATCATCAAAAGCCGACTCAATAATAAATTTAAATATGATGATACCAACAAAATGAATTTGCTTGAATTATTTCAGATTACCTATGTTTTCTTACTCAATCGTCTTCATCATCATGCTTAAATAGCAATTGATTTTATAACAACTTGTAGTTATCTCAATATAGTTATCGCTAAGTGCAAGATTTATGTAAAAAAATCGTACACAGCGTATAATTATGTTGAGATATTTTTGTGCGTTATAAAAGTAAAAATTAGAGGGAGGTGAGCACTTGACTGAGAGACGAATTATTCATATAGATATGGACTATTTTTTTGCACAAGTCGAAATGAGAGATAACCCCAAATTGAAAGGGAAACCAGTCATTGTTGGTGGTAAAGCAAGTAGTAGGGGTGTTGTCTCTACGGCATCTTATGAAGCACGAAAATACGGCGTCCATTCAGCAATGCCTATGTCACAAGCGCATAAATTATGTCCAAATGGATACTTTGTCACAAGTAATTTTGGTGCTTACCGAGAAACATCTGCGCAGATTATGTCTATTTTCCGAAGTTATACAGACAAGGTAGAACCGATGTCATTGGATGAAGCGTATTTAGATATTACAGAATTAGTGAGACCAGACCTTCCTGCTTCGAAAATTGCTCAGTATATTAGAAAAGATATTCTAGAGCAGACACATTTAACAGCATCTGCAGGTGTTTCTTATAACAAATTTTTAGCTAAATTAGCGAGTGGTATGAATAAACCTGATGGTATGACTGTGATTGATTATCAAAATGTCCATGATATTTTGATGACATTGGATATTGGAGATTTTCCAGGCGTAGGTAAAGCTTCCAAAAAAGTAATGCATGATAAAGGTATTTTTAACGGTAGAGATTTATATGAGAAAACGGAATTTGAATTAATACGTTTGTTTGGAAAAAGAGGTCGGGGTTTATATAACAAGGCACGCGGTATTGACCATAGTGAAGTTAAATCATCAAGAGTAAGAAAATCAGTAGGGACAGAACGTACATTTGCAACAGACGTGAATGATGATGAAGAGATTTTAAGAAAAGTATGGGAGTTGTCAGGTAAAACAGCTGAACGTCTAAATAAATTACAGAAGTCAGCTAAAACTGTAACGGTTAAAATTAAAACTTATCAATTTGAAACGTTATCTAAACAGATGAGTTTAAGAGATTCGGTTAGTTCTGAAGAAGATATTTATAATATTGCATATTTACTTTATAACGATTTAAAAGACCCTGATGTACCAATTCGACTTATTGGTGTCACTGTAGGTAATTTAGAACAATCGACTTATAAAAATATGACGATATATGACTTTATATAAAATAAAGCTCCCTGCAAAGTTTACATTTTTACAATGCTTACTTTGAAGGGAGTATTTTATTTAGTCCTAGCCTTTATCTTTTAGATTTTTACCATAAATATTAGTTACATATGTTAAATTTTCATAATTTTTCAGTAGCCTAAAAGTAATCATTGCACATGCTTTGGCATCATTCAATGCATCATGATGACCATGAAAATCTAATTGATAAAACTCCATCATATGTTTTAAACCGTATCGATACGAATCAACGGTTCTTTTAGCAAGTTGATAACTACAAAAGTAAGTTAAATTTGGAGTTGGTAAACCAATATTTTGAATGCTTTGATGTAAGACGTTCATATCAAATGCCGCGTTATGTGCGACAACAGGTAAATCTGCAATAAATTGCATCATATATGGAAATACGTAGTCAAACGTAGGTGCATTTTCAACATCTTCTGGTTGTATGCCATGAACTTTAATATTTTGTTGTGAAAAATAGTCTTGAGGATTCACAAGAGTATGAAATGTTTCTGTTATTTGACTATCAATGACTTTAACCATTCCGACAGAACAAATACTTGTACGTTTACCATTTGCTGTTTCAAAATCAAGTGCAACAAAAGCATCTTGTATCATGTAGTCAATCCTTTCAATTAATTAAATGTATATATTAAAAGACTTTTTAGTCATTTGCTTACAAACGATACATAATATTATACGTGAAGGTATAACGTGAAATCTATCATTTGGATGTAACTCTGATTAAAAAGTAAATGATGATATGCTTTAAAATCGGTCAAATTAATTCAACATTAAATTTAGAGTTATTAACATTAGTAGTTTAAAAAATAAATGACTAAAAATACAATAATTAGCCTTGAAAATGAAAAAACGCAGATCAATGATTCAGAAAATGAATCTAGTGATCTCCGTAAAGCAAAATAATATAGACATTGGGTTATTGTATGTGACCCAAATGTCTATCATGTCGTATGATATTTATCTGTCTATTGTAGTGATGTTTAATTATTCTTCGTCGAATGTACGAGCGCCAAGTTCTTTTTCGTAAAGATATAATGCATTGCTGTCATCGCCGATACGAGTTAAATAATTGATGTGAGTTTCAAACATTGATTCTTCTTCGACTTGTTCATCTAAGAACCAGTTTAAGAATGAGATAGTTGCATAATCTTTATCTTGACGAGCGATTTCAGATAAGTTATAGAAACGTCTTGTTACTTCTTGTTCTTGAGATAAGCTGTCTTTGAAAGTTTCTAGTATGCTTGAAAAGTCAATTTTTGGTGCTGAAACTGCTCTGAATTCTGCATGTGCACCTCTGTCGTTAATATAGTTATAAATCTTTTGTCCATGGAAACGTTCTTCTTTAGCTTGTTGAATGAAGAAGTTTGCAAATCCTTCGTACGATTCTTTATCACAGTATGCTGCCATTGCCATATATGCATGTGCTGCAAAGTACTCATGGTTCATTTGATCATTTAATGCTTCTAATAAATTTTTACTTAACATTTTGATGCACCTCTTATTTGTAAATTAAAATTACTATGAATTAAACTTAGTATAACAAACTCATTCTCAATTGTAAATAATAATAATTATAATTTAATGCCCGATTTCAGCATTATAATTGAGAAAATGTATCATTTAGCGAGATTTAATTGAGAATAAATATCATTTTTAATTATCTAAATGAGAATGCTTATAATTTAGAAACGCTGTATCAATTTGTGATTGAGAAACTTTTTTGAAGTTGCCTTGTCATGTTATAATGATGCGAGTGGAAATTTGAGGAGGAAACACATGAGACAGTGGACGGCAATCCATCTAGCGAAATTGGCGCGTAAAGCAAGTAGAGCAGTAGGTAAAAGAGGAACAGATTTACCTGGACAAATCGCTAGAAAAGTGGATACAGATATATTAAGAAAATTAGCAGAGCAAGTTGATGATATTGTATTTATCAGTGGAACAAATGGTAAAACAACGACTTCAAACTTAATTGGACATACTTTAAAAGCAAATAATATTCAAATTATACACAATAATGAAGGTGCTAATATGGCTGCAGGTATAACTTCTGCATTCATCATGCAATCAACACCTAAGACTAAAATTGCGGTAATCGAAATTGATGAAGGTTCGATTCCACGTGTGTTAAAAGAAGTTACACCTTCAATGATGGTATTTACTAATTTCTTTAGAGATCAAATGGATCGCTTCGGTGAAATTGATATTATGGTTAACAACATTGCAGAGACAATTAGTAATAAAGGCATCAAATTATTGCTAAATGCTGATGATCCATTTGTGAGTCGTTTGAAAATCGCAAGTGATACGATTGTGTACTATGGTATGAAAGCACATGCACATGAATTTGAGCAAAGTACGATGAATGAAAGTAGATATTGTCCAAACTGTGGTCGCTTATTGCAATACGATTATATTCATTATAATCAAATTGGTCATTATCACTGTCAGTGTGGTTTCAAACGAGAGCAAGCAAAATATGAAATATCAAGTTTTGATGTGGCACCGTTTTTACATTTAAATATCAATGATGAAAAATATGATATGAAAATTGCAGGTGACTTTAACGCTTATAACGCGTTAGCAGCATATACAGTTTTAAGAGAGCTAGGGTTAAATGAACAAGCAATTAAAAATGGCTTTGAAACGTATACATCAGACAATGGTCGTATGCAGTACTTTAAAAAAGAACGAAAAGAAGCGATGATTAATTTAGCTAAAAACCCTGCAGGAATGAATGCAAGTTTATCAGTTGGTGAACAATTAGAGGGCGAAAAAGTGTATGTTATTTCGCTAAATGATAACGCTGCAGATGGTCGAGATACTTCATGGATTTATGATGCAGATTTTGAAAAATTATCTAAGCAACAAATTGAAGCTATCATCGTGACAGGTACACGAGCAGAAGAACTTCAATTGCGATTGAAGTTAGCAGAGGTTGAAGTACCAATTATAGTTGAGCGTGATATTTATAAAGCAACGGCAAAGACTATGGATTATAAAGGTTTCACAGTTGCAATACCAAACTATACATCATTAGCGCCTATGCTTGAACAATTAAACCGTTCGTTTGAAGGAGGTCAATCATAATATGCATGAATTGACGATTTATCATTTTATGTCAGATAAATTGAATTTATACAGTGATATAGGAAATATTATTGCTTTAAGACAACGTGCAAAAAAACGAAATATTAAAGTTAATGTCGTAGAAATCAATGAAACAGAAGGTATTACCTTTGATGAATGTGATATTTTCTTTATTGGTGGTGGAAGTGATAGAGAACAAGCATTAGCAACAAAAGAATTAAGTAAAATTAAGACACCACTTAAAGAAGCGATTGAAGATGGTATGCCGGGATTAACGATTTGTGGAGGCTATCAATTTTTAGGAAAAAAATATATCACGCCTGATGGTACAGAATTAGAAGGGTTAGGTATTTTAGATTTTTATACTGAATCAAAGACAAACCGATTAACAGGAGATATTGTTATCGAAAGTGATACTTTTGGAACTATTGTAGGTTTTGAAAATCATGGTGGTAGAACATATCATAATTTCGGTACACTTGGTCATGTTACTTTTGGTTATGGTAATAATGATGAAGATAAAAAAGAAGGCATTCATTATAAAAATTTATTAGGTACTTATTTACACGGACCAATTTTACCTAAAAATTACGAAATCACTGATTATCTGTTAGAAAAAGCTTGTGAACGTAAGGGTATTCCGTTTGAGCCTAAAGAAATAGATAATGAAGCGGAAAAGCAAGCGAAACAAGTATTAATAGACAGAGCAAATAGACAGAAGAAATCTCGTTAACTCTGAACATCGCATCAATGGATTTAAAATTGATAAACGATGAAGTATAGTAATTAATCATATATGTATAAACACACACATTATTTTGGATGGAAACAACCAAATTGATGTGTGTTTTTTTGTTCTAGTGAATAATTATTATACAATGAGTATCTATCCTAGAATTATCAATAGTAATGGTGATTATGCAACATGAAAAAATGAATGATGAAAGGAATTTGACGATGAAGCCTACTAAAGTGATTTTAAGAGATGCATCTTATGTACATAGTAAAACATCGATAACATTTATTTTAAAAGATGTAGTTATCGAAGAAGATAATAAAATTTATTATTTCGACACTAGTGCAACTTTCGAAGATCAAGAAATTAAATTTGAATTTGCACTTTTTGATAGTGACATGGACAATTTAAAACATATGGAATACGATAATCCAGTTACCGAAATATATTTTATAGAACCTGATTTACATTTTACGATTATTGATTTTAATCAAGAACTGCTTTGTATTTATATTGATTTTGATTCTGGTTTAAGGCATTCAAACATGGCAACAGAATCTGGTATTTCATTAAGGATAAACGTTACTAAATCAGATTTTAATATATTTATTAATGAATTAGCCTCGTTACATTAATGATTTAAATCTGATACATAATTGCAATCAAAAAAGACAGCCACATCCCTCCGTAGTTTAGGTGTGTGGCTATATTTGAGTCTGAATATTTATGCTTGTAATTTTAAAAAGGGACATGCTATATACGATGAAATTACTTATAAAGTAAGAATATATCTAATGGTGCCAATTAGCATAAGGTGCTTAAATTAAGCATATCTGCTGTCTAGCAGTCGATAAATCATTAGAACTTCGTATAGTATATGACTTTTAATTTGATTTTCACCACTAATTTCAAGTGCTTTTATTGTCGAACGTAAAGTTTCTACAGAATCATCTTCTCTCTTAAATGAACCATCATAAAATATATCTTTGATGCTACTACTAATTTTTAGTAATGCCATTTTTTCGTCACCTGAAAAGTTAACACGAGTATTTTTAGGCAAGTAAATGATATTTGATAAATGAGTGATAAATAAACGATTCGTATATGCACGTTTAGTTAATTGGTTGAGTAATTTCCAATCACATTCTTTTTTCTTATGATAGCTTAATTCGTCACGTTGATAACTTATTAACGTTTCAACTTGATTGTTTAAATTGAAAATATTTTTATATGCTTTTTCGCTTTTATCAGATTGCAGTCTTGATAAAATAAGTTCTTGGCAGCGATTGTAAAATAATTTATACATCAAGGCATCTGTCTTACTTAATTTTTCTTCGACCTGACCATAATACTTAGGTGGAAACACCATGAAGTTAATTAAACCTGATGTCACGAGTCCAATAATCGCCGTCAATGTTCGAGACAAAAAGTTGAATATGTAGGCATCATGAATACCTGGAATCATAGCTAATGATGTTAGTACAGCAACATTCGTACCAACTTGCAATTTGAGTTTTGTACAGAATAAAATCGTGAACGTCGCACTCAATGCATATGTAAAAGGTGATTGATCGCCGAATAAATATGTAAATAATACTGCAAAGCCTGCACCAATTACCGTAGCAGGTAATCTACGATAACCTTTAATAAGTGATGCCTTGGCAGTTGGTTCAATTGTGACTACAGCTGTTAAAATGGCATAGATGGGAGTTAAATCTAGTGCCATACAAAAGACAGCAGTTAAAAAAATGGCAATACCAGTTTTAATTGTTCTGGCACCAATTAAATGTTTATACCATTGATCGTTCATTTTTTAACCTCTAATCATCGTAAAATCTTAGCGAGCGCTTTATAATAATAGTATCGTACATTGGAAAAGTTCATGTATGTAAAACATTTGAAATAATCATGCTTAAGCATTACTTTGATTTTCATATACATTAATCAAAGTTCTGGGCTCCACAATGTTATATTGTTAGTAGTTGACTGAAATAAAATGCACTTGTAACAAGCATTTTTCAATTCTAGTCCGGGGCGCCAACACAGAAGCTGACAAAAAGTCAGCTTACGATAATGTGCAAGTTGGCGGGGCCCCAACACAGAGAATTTCGAAAAGAAATTCTACAGGCAATGCAAGTTGGGGTGTGGGCCCCAACATAGAGAAATTGGAACACCAATTTCTACAGACAATGCAAGTTGGGGAGGGTCCCAACATAGAGAATTTCAAAAAAAGAAATTCTACAGGCAATGCAGGTTGGCGGGGCCCCAACACAGAGAATTTCGAAAAAAGAAATTCTACAGGCAATGCAGGTTGGCGGGGCCCCAACATAGAGAATTTCGAAAAAGAAATTCTACAGGCAATGCAAGTTGGGGACGATAAAGAAATATTTTTTCTTTATCACACAATGTCCCACTCACTTTCCAAAATACTAAAGTAACATCTTTAGTATATCAAAGAATTTTTGCTATAATAAGTTATAATTATATAAAAAAGGAACGGGATAAAATGATTGTAAAAACAGAAGAAGAATTACAAGCGTTAAAAGAAATTGGATACATATGCGCTAAAGTGCGCAATACAATGCAAGCTGCAACCAAACCAGGTATCACTACGAAAGAGCTTGATAATATTGCGAAAGAGTTATTTGAAGAATACGGTGCTATTTCTGCGCCAATTCATGATGAAAATTTTCCTGGTCAAACGTGTATTAGTGTGAATGAAGAGGTGGCACATGGGATTCCAAGTAAGCGTGTCATTCGTGAAGGAGATTTAGTAAATATTGATGTATCGGCATTGAAGAATGGCTATTATGCAGATACAGGCATTTCATTTGTCGTTGGAGAATCAGACGATCCAATGAAACAAAAAGTATGTGACGTAGCAACGATGGCATTTGAGAATGCAATTGCAAAAGTAAAACCGGGTACTAAGTTAAGTAACATTGGTAAAGCGGTGCATAATACAGCTAGACAAAATGATTTGAAAGTCATTAAAAACTTAACAGGTCATGGTGTTGGTTTATCATTACATGAAGCGCCAGCACATGTACTTAATTACTTTGATCCAAAAGATAAAACATTATTAACTGAAGGTATGGTATTAGCTATTGAACCGTTTATCTCATCAAATGCATCATTTGTTACAGAAGGTAAAAATGAATGGGCTTTTGAAACGAGCGATAAAAGTTTTGTCGCTCAAATTGAGCATACGGTTATCGTGACTAAGGATGGTCCGATTTTAACGACAAAGATTGAAGAAGAATAGTTCAACATATACTAAGACTAAAGTATGAACATCATTTAGTTCCGGAGCCTATTCATATTGGTTTCGGAACTGTTTTATAATAATTAAGAACACAATCAATGCGTCATTTCAAAAATATGTTGTAATAAAGTAGTTTTTAAGCAAACATATCATCGACATCAACGAAGATACATAGCGCATTTGGTATTTTAAAACTTATTATAAAAGGTGATAGTTATGAACTATGTTGAACGTTATATTGAACAGTTTTTGAGAGCAACAGTAAGAAATAATATCAAGCACTACCTTTTAATGTTAGATGAAAAAATGAAAAATTTAGATGACTATATGCGTTATTTAATTACTAAAAAAGAACAACTTAGCAAGTTAATTGACAGTCTAATGCTAACATTAGAAAATAAATATATTGATATTGCTGAAGCATTTCAAATTCAATGTGCAAGAGAAATCAATAATCAAGAAATTGAAAATATTAAATCAGAGTTGAATAAAGTTGAAGCATATTATGCACAAATTGAAACTCAAATTCAACAAACTTCAACTGAAAAAATAGCAACAGAAAAAACATCGTATCTAATAAATTATATGAACGCTGTGGCATAGAAAGGCGGCGAAACATGACACACAAATATATATCAACGCAAATGTTGATCATTTTTACTGCATTAATGATTATTGCCAATTTTTACTACATATTTTTTGAAAAAATTGGCTTTTTACTCGTTCTATTATTGGGATGTGTATTAGTTTATGTAGGATATCTTTATTTTCATAAAATACGTGGCCTTTTGGCGTTTTGGATAGGCGCGCTATTAATTGCATTCACATTATTGTCTAATAAGTATACAATCATCATCTTGTTCGTCTTTTTATTACTACTTATTGTGCGTTATTTAATACACAAGTTTAAACCAAAAAAAGTAGTTGCGACGGATGAGGTTACGACTTCACCATCTTTTATTAAACAAAAGTGGTTTGGTGAGCAACGTACACCAGTTTATGTATATAAGTGGGAAGATGTACAAATTCAACATGGAATTGGCGACCTACATATTGACTTAACAAAAGCTGCAAATATTAAGGAAAATAATACCATTGTTGTTAGACACATTTTAGGTAAAGTGCAGGTTATATTGCCGGTTAATTACAATATTAATTTACATGTAGCTGCTTTTTATGGAAGTACTTACGTGAATGAAAAATCATATAAAGTTGAAAATAACAATATTCATATTGAAGAAATGATGAAACCGGATAACTATACAGTTAATATCTACGTATCAACGTTTATCGGAGACGTAGAGGTGATTTATCGATGAACCACTACATTAGAACAATTGGTTCAATGCTCATCTTAGTATATAGCATGCTAGCTGCATTTCTGTTCATCGATAAAGTTTTTGTAAATATCATCTATTTTCAAGGTATGTTTTATACACAAATATTCGGAATACCAGTCTTTTTATTTTTAAATCTCATCATCATTTTATTGTGTATTATTGTTGGTTCGGTACTCGCTTACAAAATCAATCAGCAAAATGATTGGATTAAGACGCAAATTGAGCGTTCAATGGAAGGCGAAACAGTTGGCATTAATGATCAAAATATAGAAATATATAGTGAAACGTTAGATTTATACCATACACTCGTACCTTTAAATCAAGAATTGCATAAGTTGCGACTTAAAACTCAAAACTTAACCAATGAAAATTATAATATTAATGATGTGAAAGTTAAAAAGATTATTGAAGATGAACGTCAAAGACTAGCACGAGAACTTCACGATTCTGTTAGTCAGCAACTTTTTGCGGCAAGTATGATGCTATCTGCTATCAAAGAAACGAAGTTAGAACCACCATTAGACCAACAAATTCCGATTTTAGAGAAAATGGTTCAAGATTCGCAGTTAGAAATGCGTGCTTTGCTGTTACATTTAAGACCGCTTGGTTTAAAAGACAAATCTTTAGGTGAGGGTATTAAAGATTTAGTTATTGATTTACAAAAAAAAGTGCCAATGAAAGTTGTGCATGAAATTCAAGATTTTAAAGTGCCTAAAGGTATTGAAGATCATTTGTTCAGAATTACACAGGAAGCAATTTCGAATACATTGCGTCATTCAAACGGTACAAAAGTGACAGTAGAATTGTTTAATAAAGACGATTATTTATTGTTGAGAATTCAAGACAATGGTAAAGGTTTTAATGTTGATGAAAAATTAGAACAAAGTTATGGACTTAAAAATATGCGTGAAAGAGCTTTGGAAATTGGTGCAACGTTCCATATTGTATCATTGCCAGATTCGGGTACACGTATCGAGGTGAAAGCACCTTTAAATAAGGAGGATTCGTATGACGATTAAAGTATTGTTTGTGGATGATCATGAAATGGTACGTATAGGAATTTCAAGTTATCTATCAACGCAAAGTGATATTGAAGTAGTTGGTGAAGGCGCTTCTGGTAAAGAAGCAATTGCCAAAGCCCATGAGTTGAAGCCAGATTTAATTTTAATGGATTTACTTATGGATGACATGGATGGTGTAGAAGCGACGACTCAGATTAAAAAAGATTTACCGCAAATTAAAGTATTAATGTTAACTAGTTTTATTGAAGATAAAGAGGTATATCGTGCATTAGATGCAGGTGTCGATAGTTACATTTTAAAAACAACAAGTGCAAAAGATATCGCCGATGCAGTTCGTAAAACTTCTAGAGGAGAATCTGTTTTTGAACCGGAAGTTTTAGTGAAAATGCGTAACCGTATGAAAAAGCGCGCAGAGTTATATGAAATGCTTACAGAACGAGAAATGGAAATATTATTATTGATTGCGAAAGGTTACTCAAATCAAGAAATTGCTAGTGCATCGCATATTACTATTAAAACGGTTAAGACACATGTGAGTAACATTTTAAGTAAGTTAGAAGTGCAAGATAGAACACAAGCTGTAATCTATGCATTCCAACATAATTTAATTCAATAGTTCATATCGAATTAAGAAAAGTTACTTACGCCAATCACAATATAACATCAAATAGACACCAAAAAACAGAGGTCTTCGCAATCATTAGCGAAAACCTCTGTTTTATTGTTGTTTAGTCTTTTTTAAGCTTATCAACGATTTTGTCTTTTATATTTTTATCATCTTCTGGATAGGTATCACTAGGATGTTCATCAACATGATACGTTCGTTGATGTGTTGCATTAGTATCTTCATCATATTCGTACCTAGTGTTCTCATTATAATGATTTTTATTATTGTCATCATGTTCTAATGCTGCTTCTTCAGGTGTTTTACCTTTAATTACACTACGCTGATGAATGATTGCATTGATTTCAGCACCGACAATTATAATAAAACTTGTGATATATAACCATAGTAACAAAATGATGATACCCGCGATACTGCCATATGTTTTAGAATAGTTACCAAAATTTGAAATATACCAACCAAAACCAAATGAACCAGCTAACCAAATAATTGAAGTAAAAACTGCACCAGGTAATACTGATTTAAGTTTTGTTTTAACGTTAGGTGCAACCGAATATAACACGATAAACACGATAAATATAATAATGATTGGTAACACAATTCTAATAAGATTAAAAATCCATTTCACTTGTTCATCAAATCCAAGTGGACCGAATAGGAAATGACTAATTACAGAACCAAGCGTTGGTAATGCTAGAGCAACTACAAACACAACGCCCATAACTACAGTGAAGACTACACTTAGTAGTTTTAATACGATTCCATTACGGCTATCTTCTACATCGTAAGCAACATTGAAAGAATTCATAATTGCAGTCATTCCATTTGAAGCTGACCAAATTGCTAAAATCAAACCGATAGATAATAAGCCACCACTGGAGTTTTGAGTTATATCACCAATTACACTCTTAATTAGAGTAGATGTTTCAGCGGGTGCATTACTTAACATATTAGTAATTTGACTCTGCTTAATATTGAAAAATGGTAATAGTGTTAATAGGAAAAGCAACATAGGGAACATAGCAAGTACGAAATGGTAAGTCATTTGCGCTGCTAGTCCTGAGGCATCATCTTTTCCTATGCGATAGATGAGATATGATAAGAAATTAGAGTCTTTCTTATATTTTGCAGGTTTATTTAATCTTGATAAGAAGAAAACCTGATCCTCTTTTTTAGGTTTCTTAGATTGGAATTGTTGAGGTTCAATATATGTACGATCAACATCAATTTTGGGATTACTTTTATTTTTCTTTTTTGACTCCTCTTGCGCTTCCTTAACAGAATTAAGGTATTTTGAAGAAGAGTGATCCTTTTTCGACATGTGCACTCCTTAACCTTTCTCTATGTAATGTTTTATAAAGTAACTATTAGTATTTATCCAATTATAAAAAAACTAAACAATGATATGCTATAAAAATGATAATATTATAGAAATTAATTGATTTAAATCTTTCATAGGCTATTTTGATTTAAAATTAAAACAAAGGCAATACTGAAACAATGCAGTTTGGCCAATCATTGTATTATCATTTAATAATGATAACTATGAAAGGCGTACACCAAATTGTTAAGTATTGCCTTATAAAAACAAAATCATCTTAGCGTTGATTTTTTCTATTAACAAATGTTTCTTTCGCATCCTTTAATGAACGTTCTAATTCAGGATTATTACGACGAATTTCTTCAACAACATCTTTCCAGTATAAAACTTCGTCTTTAATCTTGCTGACTTTAGAAGGCTTACGAGTGCGGTTACCATTTTTTGCATCTTTAACTGATTGAACTAAAGCTTGACGTGTAGATTTATCAGCTAAACTAATTGCGCCACCAATTACGGCACCAATTAAAATACCAGGAACAAATTTATTTTCCATAAAAAACTACCCCTCTTTCAAATTTGCATCTTTTACGATGTAGTCTATTAAATTATCACAAGATGATAATACCATGTCGTATACACCTTCAAAATTATTCGTGTAGTATGGATCTGGTACATCACTCTCTTCCATATTACTAAATTCTAACAGTTTGAACAATTGTCCCTTAAGATTAGGATTGATAGATTTAATATTATCAACGTTACTTTGATCCATAGCCACAATGTAATCAAAATCATCTGTCGCTTCGAATAATTCACTAATCATGCCATCAAATGGAATATTGTGTTTGTTGAGAATTTTTTGTGTACCTTCATGAGGCGGCTCTCCTAAATTCCAGCTACCAGTACCTCTTGAATGTACTTTTATATCATGAATATTTCTGTCTTTAAGTCTTTGTCGCATGATTGCTTCTGCCATTGGAGAACGACATATATTGCCAAGACAGACAAATGCTACATCTACCATTTTGATTCCTCCAAACTATGTAGTTATATCCCCATTTTATAGCGACTTTAAACAATAAGAAAGCAGATTATATAAAATTCTATTAAAGTTTATTAAATTGTGATACTTTGATAACATAACTATTATTAGAGGTGAACATTGTGGCTATGACAAATGAAGAGAAAGTATTAGCTATTAGAGAGAAGTTAAATATTGTTAATCAAGGATTATTAGATCCTGAAAAATATACAAATGCAAATGAAGAAGAATTAACAGATATATATGATTTTGTTCAATCAAGAGAAAGATTATCGCCAAGTGAAGTGACAGCTATTGCTGACGCTTTAGGACAATTGCGACACGACTAGGAGTGGGAATTTTGACTAATTACAAAGAAAAGTTACAACAATACGCTGAACTATTAGTTAAGGTTGGTATGAATGTTCAACCAAAACAGCCAGTATTTATTAGATCATCAGTAGAAACATTAGAATTAACGCATTTAATTGTAGAAGAAGCATATCATTGTGGCGCTTCAGATGTACGTGTTGTATATAGCGATCCAACCTTAAAACGCTTAAAATTTGAAAATGAATCTGTGGAACATTTTGCTAATCATGAGATAAAATCATATGATGTTGAAGCGAGAATGGATTACGTTAAACGTGGCGCTGCTAATTTAGCACTTATTAGTGAGGATCCTGATTTAATGGATGGTATCGATAGCCAAAAATTACAAGCATTTCAACAACAAAACGCACGCGCATTTAAAGGATATATGGAAAGTGTACAAAAAAATCAATTTCCATGGGTCGTAGCTGCTTTTCCATCTAAAGCTTGGGCGAAGAGAGTATATCCTGAACTATCTGTAGAAGAAGCATATATTAAGTTTATTGACGAGGTATTCGATATTGTGCGAATTGATGGTAACGATCCAGTTGAAAATTGGCGTCAACACATCGCTAATTTAAGTGTTTACGCTCAAAAGTTACAACAAAAAAATTACCATGCGTTGCATTATGTATCTGAAGGTACTGATTTAACAGTAGGTTTAGCGAAAAATCATATCTGGGAAGATGCTACAAGTTATGTTAACGGCAAGGAACAAGCTTTTATTGCTAATATACCAACTGAAGAAGTATTTACAGCACCAGATCGAAATAGAGTAGATGGATATGTTACTAATAAATTGCCTTTAAGTTATAATGGCACAATTATCGATCAATTTAAATTGATGTTTAAAGATGGAGAAATTATTGATTTTTCAGCTGAAAAAGGTGAAGCGGTATTGAAAGATTTAATCAATACCGATGAAGGTTCAAGAAGATTAGGTGAAGTAGCGTTAGTACCTGATGATTCACCGATATCAAATCGTAATACCATTTTTTACAATACTTTATTTGATGAAAATGCAGCATGTCATTTAGCGATTGGATCTGCTTACGCCTTTAATATTCAAGGTGGAACGGAAATGACTGTTGAGGAAAAAATTGCAAGCGGATTAAATGATTCAAACGTACATGTCGATTTCATGATTGGTAGTAGTGATTTGACTATTTATGGCATATTCGAAGATGGTTCAAAAGAACTAGTATTTGAAAATGGAAATTGGGCATCAACATTTTAATAAATGTTATTTTGAGGTGCTGAGTAGGAAATGAAACATGTATTTAAAGGTCAAATACGTGATTAAAGTATAGATTGGGAGATAAAATAATGACAAATCAGGACAGACCAATGAAATCTATGTCAGAATCAAAATGTTATAAAAATAGACAAGTTTTCCCTCAAGATACGAATCACCATCATACAATGTTTGGTGGTACATTGATGGCTAATATTGATGAAATTGCAGCAATCACAGCTATGAAACATGCTGGTGCGCAAGTAGTTACTGCATCTACAGACTCAGTAGATTTCTTAAAGCCGATTAAAACAGGGGACATATTACAATACGTAGCGATGGTTTCATACGCTGGGACAAGTTCGATGGAAGTGGTCGTTCAAATTAGAATTGACGATGTATTTAATAACAAGCATGATTTAGCTGCATTAAGTTATCTGACATTTGTTGCGTTAGATGATGATGGGAAGCCTAAACATGTACCTGGAGTATATCCAGAAGATGATGTTGAAAAATGGTTTTATGATACAGCACCACAACGTGTTGAACGAAGAAAAGCACGTCGCATTGAAAGTAAACAAACAATTGAATATTTAGCTCAAGTGCAACATATTAGAGACTAAAAATATAAAGGCAGATTGTTAAGGATGAATTGAACTGTTATGTTCGAATATTCCACCTACAATCTGTCTTTTTGATTATGCACATTTATGTTTTTAGTTAAAATTTAACCCTTTTATTATAGACTATTAGTCCTATTAAATGACCTTTATTATTTAAGCAGAGTGCTGTCAGCAATTAATTGTTTTTTATTTTGTAATAGCATTAAAATATGCGGAGACTACTTATCGATAAAGTGCTTCTCCGCATAATTAAGCGTTTTTAAAATTGTATAATTTGTGGTTGTTTGTGCATATGACGCTCATTATCTTTAAAATCCATATTTGGATAGTACATATTTTTAACAAGAACATTTGGTCCTAAACAACTAAATTCGGAACAATGACAATTTAATGATTTAGCAAGATCAGAGGATAACCATTTATCAAATACATCTGTTAATTTATCTTTTTGTATATTCGAAATTGTACCTGTTTCATCTCCGAAATCAGTTACGATTACATTACCTGTAAATACATTGACATTTAAACGACTACGGCCATCCGGGTCATTTCTAGTCGTTACATTGTTAGCAGTTCTTAAACGTGTTAGTAACTTTTGATCTTCATCATCTTTTAAGCATGGAAACACAGGCAAAGTACCAAATAACATCCAAATATCTTCATCTCTGAAATCCAATATATCATGAATTGTCTTTTTCATTTCCGCTAGAGTTAACACATTTAATTGACTTGCAAAGTCAGCTGGATACATAGGGTGAATCTCGTGTCTGCTACATTTCATATCATGAACGACTTCTTGATGTATTTTTCGTAAATGTGGTAGCGTACTTTGATTGAGCATTGTTTCCGCAGATACAAACATTCCTTGTTCTGATAATGTACGTGCATTCGAAATCATTTGTTCATATAATTTTAACTTAGCTTTTAACGGTGGTTGCTTCTTCATTGCGCCAAAGCCAACATTTGCGAATTCATCAGTTGTTCCCCAGTTATGTGAGATATGCATAACATCGATATATTCAGCAATATCTAAATAACGATCTTGAGGCAATGTTAGATTTGAATTCATTTGTGTATATATACCTCGATTATGTGCATACTTTAATAGAGGTTTAACAACATTTCTAATAGACTTTTTAGAAAACATTGGTTCGCCACCTGTAATTGACATCGTTCGCAGATTTGGAATTTCATCAAGTCTACGATAAATTAAGTCCATATCTAAAGGCTCGGGGTCGACAGTTTGTAAAGTATAACCAACTGCACAGTGGCTACAACGCATATTACAAAGATTTGTAGTTGTAAATTCGATGTTACTTAAAGTTAATTGGCCATGTTCTTTAACATCGTTATATGCTTCCCATGGATCATTGTGAATGCTAACAGGTTGCTTCAATTTGACGCTATTCATCGTCTTAAACTTCCTTCTTTCTATTTGGTTCATATCGGTATGATACCACTTCGTATTATCACTCGTAACAAATTATCTCTTAATTTTAGTTAATTGAAAAGGGGATTTTTAAAAGTCAAAATAATTTGAATGTCATAAATATAGCTAAGATTATATCGCTTTAACGCAATTTCTGTTAGGATAATAATGAAAAAGAAAACAAAATAAAAGGAGTTAACTTTTTATGAATGAACAGCAAACAATCGAACAGATAAAAGCGCGTTTAAATAAGTTTATTGAGGATATCGATCATGTAAATCCTGATGAAGTACGTGTTGAAGATATAGATGAATGGATTGGATTGTTAGATCAGCTTGAAGAAAAGGTTAAATTAGTATCTAAGTAAATGCCACATAAGATGTGTTAGAGTTAGATATCGCGACAGTCGCTTAATATTTTTATATCTTGTATGTTTAATCATTGATTTACTTGTCTATAGTATTTGTATCAATGATATATAGAAAGGTGATTTTCAATGACTAAAAAAGTAGCAATTATTCTAGCAAACGAATTTGAAGATATAGAATATTCAAGTCCTAAAGAGGCATTAGAGAATGCTGGCTTTAATACTGTAGTGATTGGAGATACTGCAAATAGTGAAGTTGTTGGTAAACACGGTGAAAAAGTTACTGTCGATGTAGGTATTGTAGAAGCTAAACCAGAAGATTATGATGCATTATTAATTCCTGGAGGATTTTCACCAGATCATTTACGTGGAGATACAGAAGGTCGATATGGAACATTTGCTAAATACTTTACTAAAAATGATGTACCAACATTTGCCATTTGTCATGGGCCACAAATACTAATAGATACAGATGATTTAAAAGGTCGTACGTTAACAGCAGTATTAAATGTACGCAAAGATTTATCAAATGCAGGCGCACATGTAGTTGATGAGTCTGTAGTTGTAGACAACAATATTGTAACAAGTCGAGTACCAGACGATTTAGATGATTTTAATCGAGAAATCGTTAAGCAATTACAATAGAGTATTGCGGTTATCGATTGTTAAAATTTATATATTTTCGCTTGAAATGAAATGTGGATTTTAGTTTTAAAAAATGAATAACAAATAAAAGGTCGTCTCTATTGGCATTTAATAGGGATGGTCTTTTATTTTTATAAAATATAACAATATTTGACATGATTAATATTTAAAATCGCAATGATTTATCTATAATCTTTTCAAAAAACAAAAAAGTAAGTATGATGGCGTATACGATTGTAAGCCCTTGGACTGATTTTCCCAAAAAGTGTAGCCTATTTGTGATAGTACTGGTAAACTCAAGGTATATACTAAGTGAGTTTTAAAAGAAGGAGCAAACGCATGAAAAGAAGCGATAGGTACTCAAACTCAAATGAACATTTTGAGCATATGAAACACGAACCTCACTATAATACGTATTATCAACCAGTTGGCAAACCGCCGAAAAAGAAAAAAAGTAAACGAATACTATTGAAAATATTATTAACCATTCTAATCATTATCGCATTGTTTATTGGTATCATGTATTTTTTATCTACACGCGATAATGTGGATGAACTAAGAAAAATAGAAAATAAAAGTAGTTTTGTGTCAGCTGATAACATGCCAGAGTATGTTAAAGGTGCCTTTATTTCAATGGAAGATGAACGATTCTACAATCATCATGGATTTGATTTGAAAGGTACAACTAGAGCTTTATTTTCAACGATTAGCGACAGAGATGTGCAAGGTGGTAGTACCATTACACAACAAGTTGTCAAAAATTATTTTTATGATAATGATCGTTCATTTACTAGAAAAGTAAAAGAATTATTTGTAGCTCATCGAGTTGAAAAACAATATAATAAGAACGAAATTTTAAGCTTTTATTTAAATAATATTTACTTTGGGGATAATCAATATACGCTTGAGGGCGCAGCAAACCATTACTTTGGAACAACGGTGAATAAAAATAGTACAACAATGTCTCACATTACAGTTTTACAAAGCGCTATTTTAGCTAGTAAAGTCAATGCACCTAGCGTATATAATATCAATAATATGTCTGAGAATTTTACGCAACGTGTAAGCACGAACTTAGAAAAAATGAAGCAACAAAATTATATCAATGAAACACAATATCAACAGGCTATGTCACAATTAAATCGTTAAATACTTGCATTCATGTGTAAGATACTTGGAACAATAATGTAGAAGGTTTAATTGAAATGTCATAATGATAAAGTTGAATTGTTTCTGCTTAATAAATTTTACAGATTTGCTTGTAATCACACTTTCATTTTAAAAGATGATAGTGTGATTTTTTGTTAGCATCGAAAAATATTTAAAGTTAAACATTTGCTATAGGAAGTGGCTTATTGAATAATAAAAGAGTATTGTATTAAAACTTGAGAAAGTAACGGGGTGATCCAGTGCCGAAGATTACTAAAATAGAAGTTCAAAAGAAAAACAAAGAACGTTTTAATCTTTTTTTAGATGAACAATTTGAAATGGGTATAGATATCGATACATTAGTCAAATTTAATTTAAAAAAAGGGCA
The DNA here is from genome assembly GCF_017151945.1 of Staphylococcus sp. EG-SA-10. NCBI lineage: Bacteria > Bacillati > Bacillota > Bacilli > Caryophanales > Staphylococcaceae > Staphylococcus > Staphylococcus sp. EG-SA-10. The sequence goes on along the minus strand of NZ_JACVZJ010000004.1, from coordinate 14,426 downwards.
ACAACTTGAAGCTGCTGATATGGCAGAGATTCAAAAGTATGATTATTATCGCATAGGTTTAAATAAAGCAATCCAATATTTATCATATAAAAAGAGAACTGAAAAAGAAGTTATACAATATTTACAAAAAGAAGAGATATCAGAGCAAGCGATTTCTGAAGTGATTGAATATTGTTATCGCGAAAAGTTAATCGACCATCAAGATTATGCGGAAAGTTTAAAAAATACAATGATTCGCACGACAGATAAAGGACCTAAAATTTATCAACAAAAACTATATCAACTTGGTATAGAACCAAATATCATTGAAATGTTTACAGAACTTTATAGAGAACAACAGGAACTTGATGATATTATCCAAATTGCTGAAAAAATATCTAAAACAAAAAAAGGGCCACAAAATAAGGTTAAAGAAAAAGTAATGCAATCTTTAATTCAAAAAGGGTTTGAAATGGAAACCATTCATGCTGTATTGAATGAAATGGATTTTACACAAGATGAAGCGGTTTTAGACGATTTATTACAAAGAGATTTAGAAAAAATTTATAATAAAAATCGAAAGAAGTACACGCAACAGAAATTAATTTCAAAAACTATCGAAGGCCTTATGAGAAAAGGATATAAATATGATAAAATTAAAGCTAAATTAGAAGAAAGTGGTATTGCCGATGGAACAGAAGAAATTGAGTGAAATGTCTGAGCCAGAATTAAGACACGAAATACAACTTTATAAAGAGAAAATGAGAAAAGCTGAGATGAATGGTATTTTAAATGAATATGACGTTTATCAAAGTAAAGTAATTGTTGCCGAAAGTTACTTAGTAGACAGAAAAAAGATAGAAATTGGTAAAATTTATAAACTGACTGATGGCAGTAATCAATATTTTAAAGTAGAAAGATTAAAAGGTATTTTTGCGTGGGGGTTTAGATTTAATAGCGATGAACCCGAAGAAGGCTTACCTATAGCGTTATTACAATTATAGAAGGATGAAAATAGATGGGAAGTTCAATTGTTTTAAAGTTACTAAAAGTAACACACTACTATAGGAATAAACAGAATAAGAAATGGTATTTACCTTTTGGATATGATGCTGAAGATATCGATTTAAACAATATTAGTTTACATATTTATCAAGGAGAAGCATTAGGTATAATTGGTGAACCTGAATCTTCCAAAGCGTTGGTAGGTCAATTGTTGGCAGGTGCAATTAAACCTGATAAAGGTAAAGTAGTTTGTACTGAAGATTTGTTCTACGGATATATTGAAGATCAATCGTTAATTCATCAAACTGTTGAAGCTTACACAGCGCAGTTAGTTCAACTATTTCCATATGAAATTAATGATCATAAAGCTGAACAGATTATTCAATATGCACATTTAGGCGATTATAAAACGAAGCCGGTTAACCATATTTCGAAAGCGGCATACGCTCAATTACTATTAAGTATTGCACGCTCATCAAAATCAAATATTATTATTTTAAATCATGTTATTGACTATTTAACACCACAATTTATGGAACGTGCGATTGAATTAACAAATGATTATATTGAAAATAATTTAACGATTGTGTCAATTGGTGATGATATTGATAAAATTTCACAAGTGAGTAACTATATAGCTTGGTTTTCACATGGTCAATTAAGAATGGAAGGGTCACTTAAACAAGTTATTCCATCTTTTAAAGAACATGAACGTGATCGATTAAGTCTAAAATCAAAAGAAGAAATTGAAAACTTTGATTTAGATTGGAAAAAGAATCGTACAAGAATACCGGAGATGACCTATAATTTTAAACGCGTTGAGCGCTATAATCATGCAAAACCGCCTAAGTTTTTAGTGCGTTTTTGGACTTTAGCCTCAGGTACTATTTTAGGCTTAGCATTGATGATGTTGCTCATTTTTAATAATATAGGAATTATTTCGATAACAGATTTTACGAATCGTGCTACGATGCAAAATGAAAATAAAGATCCATATGGCGAAAAGTTAGCTTATGGAATTGCTTTTAATGGCAGTGTGGATATGCAAGGGGATAAACAAGTCACAATTCCAAAATATAGTGTAGTTACAATTACTGGCGAAAATAGTAAAAATTATCGTGTTACCGCCGATAATAAGACTTACTATGTTAGTAAAGATAAATTAGAATATTTTAACCCGGCAGGTTTATATCAAACGCATAGTTTTAAAAAATTAGCGCCATATATGAAATCAAATTATAGTAATTACTATGCATACTTTAACAGTCAATTACATAAAAAGCATAGTTCAGTTATTAAAACTTTAGTTCCTGATGATGATAACCGTTACGTTGCATCCGTTACACAACAACCGATACAATTACTTTTCAATGATAATAATCAGTTATACGGTTTTGTTTATCCAATTGTAGATAAAAAAGAATTAAAAGATAAGTTTAATATTAACAATAACATTTGGATTACTAAAGTTGGTAATGGATATTGTATTGCCAATTTGAAAGAAGACAAATGGATTTATATTGAATTGTAGGTGTAAAGATGCTAGATAATATTATTTTATATTTTAAAAACTTACCGCATACTAAAAGGTATGTAACAGAACGTTTAAAACAAAGTTGGAAAAGTTTTCTAATCGTATTAGCTGCATGTTTAATACTTATTATTGCAAGTGAAACGCTATTTTCCTTTAGTCATTTGACCGATGTTAAAGAGGTGCGATGGTTATTTAGAATTATTGCATTGATTGTTTTTGCGGTATTGATGTTCACAATTTATATCTCTTATCATCATTATATGAATGACTTTTTAGTTACTAAGTTATTTAATATTTCCGCAGCGACGCCAGTAGTTATTATGTCTATTTTAAGTTTTATTATGCTAGTCATTTTGACGATGATTAGTGCATTGGTTAAACCAGTAAACTTCGAAACATCGTATATAGCGCTATTCTATTTTATTGTGATGGCAACTATTTTTGTAGGATTAATATCAGTTACTTTTGGTCTTATTCGACTGTTAACTGAAAAAATAAATATCATATTTTATGGGATTTGTGTATTGTGTTTCTTATTGTTACCAATTATTTTCATACCAAATCCAAATCATGTATTTATCAATCACATCCTAATGCTAAATCCAATGTATTACATTGTTAATGGTATAGCACAATCTATCATATTTGGTATATCAAGTATGGAAAACATTCCATATCATTTTTACTTTATTTTATTCTTATGTTTAATAGCTGCAGTAAATTTCGTATTAGCAAGGTATACGACACACGCAATTTATAATAAAACATCTAAAGTGACACAAACTGATAATCAACAGGATGTTTCAAATGATAGTACAGACGAGGCGGATACTTCTTCATGATGTTTAGCTAACCTGTTGTGTAAATTAATCTGTGAGAATCAGAAACAATTAGAATATAATCTAGATATTGTTTTCCTATACTGATTTTGATATTTCGAGTCATTAAAGGTAGTTTGTTAGCAACAATATAAATTTTAGGTTTTGTAAAAGCATTTATAGTTTTACATTAAAAAACCGGACAGAGTAAAAATCGTTTTGATTTTCATTCTGCCCGGTTGTTCATTTTTTATAGATTAACTTTAGTGAATAATAACTTGAAATTATTTAGCATACAGTTTACGTTGTAACTTATCTTCTGTAAATACCCAGCCAATATAAGAGTGGTCTATGACATTATCGTTTGTTACATGTGCAATTGCCACAAATGAATAATGATCATTTTTTAAATAACGCAAATCAATCAAACGAATTTCAGTAGAACCATCTGCTAACGTTGTTGTTTGCCAACGATAGATTGATGAAAAGTTTAAAAAAGTACGTATATCTTTATTACCTTTGACTTTCCATAAAATGGAGTCTGTTGATAATGTTTGACGTTCCACTTTATCACTAAACACCACATTCCTACCATATGCTTTTCCAACATAGTCATGTGCATCAGTTTGTATCGCGACACGCCATTCCATAAATTTTATTGTTGGCGCAACAAATACTTTAACAGGGTGATGCTCTTGTTGAATTGCTTTTAAAGCTTGTTGCTTAATTACGGCTCTCATTTTAAAACGAATCATGTAATAAATGATTAGTAAAGCGATTATAGGAAAGAAGACTGCAAATGGATGCAAGCCTATAACCCATAATACAATACCAATACAAAGAACTGTGAAAATAATAGGGTCAAATGTGTTAATCACACTTAATTGAATCCATTTGTTTGTGATAGGTCTAAGTGCTTGTGTACCATAAGAATTGAATATATCTACAAAGACATGTAAAAATACTGCGAGCTGAGCCCACATCCATACATGAAATGGGTTGGTTCCACTAAAGAACGTGAATATTAAAAATGTAATTAAAATTGGCCATAGTATTGTGAAAGGGATGGAATGCGTGATACCTCTATGATGCGAAATATATGTTGCATTGTCCTTTAATTTAAGAACAGTATCCCCATCAGGAATTAATGAACCAACGATAAGGGTTGTAGCTGTTGCACCGAACGTAGAAGCCATTGCTGGATCTTGAGTTGCAAGTGCTGTAAGGCCCACCCCAATTGCGATATGTGTTGCAGTGTCCATATCAGTTCACTCATTTCATAATATTATATATACTATTATAATCCAATTTCGCAAATAACTAAATTAACTTACATACTAACCATGATTTTAATGTACAATAAAAACATTATGAGTAAAGACAATTAATTTTGGTGAGGAAAGGGTTTTATAAATGTATCAGCAGTCTAGTTTTAAAGAAAATTTGATACACTGGTTTGATGAAAATCAAAGAGAAATGCCATGGCGACAAACGACCAATCCGTACTATATTTGGTTAAGTGAAGTCATGTTACAACAGACACAAGTTAAAACAGTTATTGACTATTATCATCGTTTTGTTGAACGATTTCCAACTGTGGAAGTTTTGAGTCAAGCTTCGGAAGATGAAGTGTTAAAGTACTGGGAAGGCTTAGGATATTATAGTAGAGCTCGAAATTTTCATACGGCGATTAAAGAAGTTCATGATAAATATGAAGGCTTAGTTCCCAAAGATCCTGATCAATTTAAAGCGTTAAAAGGTGTTGGCCCATACACTCAAGCTGCAGTAATGAGCATTGCATATAATGTACCACTAGCAACTGTAGACGGAAATGTTTTTCGAGTATGGTCTAGATTGAATGATGACTATCGAGATATTAAATTACAATCGACGAGGAAATCGTACGAACAAGAATTATTACCGTATGTTACTACAGATGCTGGAACGTTTAATCAAGCTATGATGGAATTAGGGGCATTAATTTGTACACCGAAAAATCCATTATGCTTATTTTGTCCAGTTCAAGAAAACTGTGAGGCATTTGATAAAGGTACATTTGAAAAGTTACCTGTTAAATCTAAAAATGTTAGTAAAAAAGTTATTGAACAATCCGTCTTTTTAATTAGAAATAATCAAGGTCAATATCTGTTGCAAAAGCGTAGCGAAAAATTATTGCATGGTATGTGGCAATTTCCTATGTTTGAAAGTGAGCATGCTAGACGTGAAATGACTGAAAAAATCGGTCATGATATTCAACCAGTAGAAACACCTATTTTTGAGTTGAAGCATCAATTTACTCATTTAACATGGAAGATAAAGGTATACGCCGTTTCAGGAACAATTAACATTGAAACATTACCAGATGACATGATTTGGTTTGATTTAAGTGATCGAGATCAATATACATTCCCTGTACCTATGTCAAAGATTTATCAATTTATAAATGGGTAACATTCGATGATTGATAAGATTATCGAAAAATATAGTGACATTAATTTTAAAAATGTATAAATGATATCTTTAAATCTCATAGAATAACAATGTCAAAAAGTTAAAGTGTTGATATATAAAAGTGATGATTTTATATACTTTAAATGGGACATGTAAATCTCTGTTGTAGTACTTAGCAATATTACCGAGTTTAATCATTAAGTAGTAAAATCTTATTTCGTAAAAATATGTATTTATATAATACTATTTCTGAAATATGCTATAATTTATAATGGTTAAATTAACAGAAGGTGGTGTGGAGTATGGTCAGAGAATCCATACCTAAAGAAGGGGAAAACATTAAAATTCAGAGTTATAAACATGATGGTAAGATTCATCGCGTTTGGTCTGAAACAACAATATTAAAGGGTACTGATCATGTTGTCATTGGTGGCAATGATCATACGTTAGTAACTGAAAGTGACGGAAGAACTTGGATAACACGTGAACCGGCAATTGTTTACTTTCACTCAGAATATTGGTTTAATGTTATCTGCATGTTTAGAGAAGATGGAATTTATTACTATTGCAATTTGTCATCACCATTTGTTTGTGATGAAGAGGCATTAAAATATATAGACTATGATTTAGATATTAAAGTATATCCAAACGGAAAGTATCATTTATTAGATGAAGATGAATATGAGCAACATATGAATCAAATGAATTATCCGCATGATATTGATATTATTTTAAGACGCAACGTGGACATTCTTCAACAATGGATAGAACAGAAGAAGGGCCCATTCGCGCCAGATTTTATCAAAGTTTGGAAAGAACGTTACAAAAAAATTAGACAATATTAAGCAAATAAAGTGTAAATACTGATTAAATCATTTATATTGACTTAGTGATGTAAAGAAGTATGATAACTTTTGCTGTCGTGTGGGGACACAGTATCCATAGATTAAATTGAATAGAATATAACATACGAATAAGACAACGTATTTAATCACATGAATATGACAGAGGTTGAGATATCTTAATTTTAAAAATGTAAATTGTAAGAAGGATTTACATCTACAAATTATGTATCCAACCTCTATTCATTTTTATGCTTATGAATAGGATAGGGCAATAGATTAGGGGGGGATTGTATGATTAAACGATATTTGCAATTTGTTAAGCCATACAAATATCGTATTTTTGCAACGATTATTGTTGGGATAATTAAGTTTGGTATACCAATGCTTATACCACTTTTAATTAAATATGCAATAGATGGCGTGATTAATAACCACGCACTAACGACTGATGAAAAAGTTCATCATTTAACTATTGCAATTGGTATCGCATTATTTATTTTTGTAATAGTGAGACCACCAATTGAATTTATACGTCAATATTTGGCGCAATGGACAAGTAATAAAATATTGTATGATATACGTAAAAAGTTATATAACCATTTACAAGCTCTAAGTGCGAGATTTTATGCTAATAATCAAGTAGGTCAAGTAATATCTAGAGTGATTAATGATGTTGAACAAACGAAAGATTTCATTTTAACCGGGTTAATGAATATTTGGTTAGATTGTATAACAATTATTATTGCACTATCCATAATGTTCTTTTTAGATGTGAAATTGACTTTAGCAGCACTGTTTATCTTCCCATTTTACATTTTAACGGTGTACGTTTTCTTTGGAAGATTAAGAAAATTGACGCGTGAAAGATCTCAAGCATTAGCTGAGGTTCAAGGATTCTTGCATGAACGTGTTCAAGGTATTTCAGTCGTTAAAAGTTTTGCGATTGAAGACAATGAAGCGAAAAACTTTGATAAAAAGAACGCTAATTTCTTAACACGTGCGTTGAAACATACAAGATGGAATGCCTATTCCTTTGCCGCAATTAATACAGTTACAGATATTGGACCAATAATTGTCATCGGTGTTGGTGCATATCTTGCTATTTCTGGATCAATCACAGTAGGTACACTTGCAGCATTTGTTGGATACTTGGAGTTATTGTTCGGGCCTTTACGTCGTTTAGTCGCATCATTTACAACTTTAACGCAAAGTTTTGCTTCAATGGACCGTGTATTCCAATTAATTGACGAAGATTATGACATTAAAAATGGTGTTGGTGCTCAACCTATTGAAATTAAACAAGGTCGTATTGATATTGATCATGTTAGTTTTCAATATAACGATAACGAAGCTCCAATTTTAAAAGATATTAATTTGAGTATTGAAAAAGGAGAAACAGTTGCTTTCGTAGGTATGAGTGGTGGTGGTAAATCAACATTAATTAACTTAATACCGAGATTTTACGATGTAACTTCTGGGCAAATTTTAATAGATGGTCACAACATTAAAGATTTTTTAACGGGAAGTTTAAGAAATCAAATAGGATTGGTGCAACAGGATAATATTTTATTCTCTGATACAGTTAAGGAAAATATTTTACTTGGTCGTCCAACAGCAACAGATGAAGAAGTAGTTGAAGCGGCGAAAATGGCTAATGCACATGACTTTATTATGAACTTGCCACAGGGATATGATACTGAAGTAGGTGAACGAGGTGTTAAATTATCAGGTGGTCAAAAACAAAGATTATCGATTGCTAGAATATTTTTAAATAATCCGCCAATTCTTATCCTGGATGAAGCAACAAGTGCACTTGATTTAGAAAGTGAATCCATTATTCAAGAAGCATTAGATGTGTTGAGTAAAGATCGAACGACACTTATCGTAGCGCATCGCTTGTCCACTATTACACATGCTGACAAAATTGTCGTAATTGAAAATGGACATATTGTTGAAACAGGTACGCATCGTGAATTGATTGCAAAACAAGGTGCTTACGAGCATTTATATAGCATTCAAAACTTATAAAGTATTAGTTGTTTGACTTCAGTACAATTTTGTAGGGAAGATTTGTAACAGGATGGTGAGGTCATAACATAGAAAAAGCAGTAAGAGATTTTCTTAAGTGAAAATAATCTTACTGCTTTTTTAAATTTAATTTCGAGATTCAATATTACTTTATCTCATTGTGGTTTAATTACAGGAATTGTTTTAATGTTATAAATCAAAGTCTTCTTCAACAATTTCAATGTCTGCATCAGATCTATGATATGTGAAAAAGCTAATTCTTATGCGGTCTAAATGCTCTAAATGGTGTCGATACTCTTCGATGGCTGCAACAATTTGCATAACATTGGCAAACGAATATTCCGTTTGATAAGGATGATTTATTAACTCATGCTGAAATGTAGACAATAAATCTTTTTTCTGCGGATTATCTAACTCATAATCAACATGTGTCACATTATAACGTGCTTTTTTAGAAAGGCTAGCTAAAATTTGCTCGTGAAAAGCAGTTAATGAATCTAAATCTAATTTGATTTGTAATAGGAAATTGTTATTAAGTAAATATAAGTCGTTTTGATAACGCGACAATTTGTTTAATACTTCATAAGCTTGTCTAGTCGTCTGAACTACTTCTCTGAAAAGTATTTTCTTTCTATTCTGTTGGTGAATATGTTTTTTTGTAATAGGACGTTCTTCGCTATAGTAATCATAAATTTTCTCTAACTTTTCGACACGTTGTTTTAAATTATGACTATCTTGTTTAATATTATTAAACTCCGTCGTATCATTTAATACTAATTTAAACCACATAAAAATATCTGAGGATATATTTAATGAATTATAGTAAATTTTTGTTTCAAATTTAGGTGGTAGAAACACAAAGTTAACTAGAGATGAACTTATGACACCAATCATTACAAGTACAAACCTGTAAAAGGCGGTAATATAGAAAGAACCGGTATGTTGTCCCATAATGATTAATGCTGTTACACTCGCCAAAGTAGCAACATGTGCTAAATTAAATTTAAATAAAATAGCAATAAGTACTATGACGGTAACACCCATAATGATAAAATTATCACTAAAAATTGTTACCATTGTAACAGAAAGTATGGCACCTATAATGTTACCTAATGCTTGATCAGAAACTGTTTTAAATGAACGATAAATACTAGGTTGCATTGCAACAACAGCACTGACACCAGCTAAGGCTTTCAGACCAACATCATCCGGTAGTAAAGAAGCGATAGACATAGCTAAAATAATGGCTATACCAGTTTTAAAAATCCGAGCTCCTAGTCTCAAAAATAATGACGCCCCTTTTAAGTTTATTGAATATCTAATATTCGTATTCATTACTGTTATACACTTACTAGTTACAAAATTCAAGCTTATTTATAGTTGTTAAAATAAATCATACATAATACTGATAACGATGTAAAACTTTAGTCAGAGATTAAAAGAGTATAAATTTGTAAAATAAAAACTCACATAGTGACATATCAAGTTAAACGTTAATAGTTAACGATATAAAATGAATCTACTATGTGAGCATCTGTTTTATTTTAATTCAATTTAAAATATACTTCCTTAAAAGTTATTTCATTTGACTAAAAGCATAGTCTGCAGCTTTTAAAGTTTGTTTAATATCTTCTTCTGTATGTTCAGTTGTTAAGAACCAAGCTTCAAACTTAGAAGGTGCTAAATTGATACCTTGATTTAACATTAATTTGAAAAATTTACCGAACGCTTCGCCGTCAGAATGTTCAACTTGATCATAATGTGTGACTTTTTCATCTGTAAAGTACAATGTTAAAGATCCGTAAATACGATTAATTGTAGCTGTGATATTATGTTTTTCGATTAATTTAAGTAAACCTTCTTCTAGTTGTTGGCCTAAGCTGTCTAATTTTTCATAAACACCGTCTTGTTCTAGTACTTCAAGTAATGCAATACCTGCTTTCATAGATAATGGGTTACCAGCCATTGTACCAGCTTGATATGCAGGTCCTAGAGGTGCTACTTGTTCCATAATATCTTGACGTCCACCATAGCCTCCAATTGGTAAACCACCGCCAACAATTTTACCAAATGCAGTTAAATCAGGGATAACACCTAATAAGTCTTGAGCGGCACCGTAATGGAAACGGAATGCAGTAATTACTTCATCATAAATCACTAGTGTCCCGTTGTTATGTGAAATTTCATTAACCTCTTCTAAAAATCCAGGTTGAGGCATTACCATTCCAAAGTTACCAACAATTGGTTCTACTAATACTGCGGCAATTTCATCACCCCAAAATTCAATTGCTTCTTTATATGCGTTAATATCATTGAAAGGAACAGTAATGACTTCACGTGCTACGCTTTCTGGAACACCAGCTGAATCTGGAGAACCGAGCTGAGATGGGCCGCTACCTGCTGCAACCAATACTAAATCAGAATGGCCATGATAAGATCCAGCAAATTTTATAATTTTATTTCTTTTAGTATATGCACGTGCAACACGAATTGTTGTCATGACTGCTTCTGTTCCAGAATTTACAAAGCGAATTTTCTCAAGAGATGGAATTGCATCACGTAATTTTTTGCTGAATTCAATTTCTAGTTCAGTCGGCGTACCAAATAAAACACCTTTAGCAGCTTGTTCTTGAATTGCTTTAGTAATATGAGGATGTGCATGCCCCGTAATAATTGGACCGTATGCTTGAAGGTAATCAATAAATTTATTGCCATCGACATCATATAAATATGCACCGTGTCCTTCTTTCATAACAACAGGTGCACCGCCTCCTACAGCTTTATAAGAACGAGAAGGGGAATTGACACCGCCTAGAATATATTCGTTTGAAAGTTGTTGTAGACGTTCACTTTCACTAAAATTCATTTATATCAACCTCTTTTAATTTAATATTTTCATCTAATATCGTATCATAAAATTATTATAATGAAGAAAAAGGTGATTATATGTTGCAAAAAGGAGAACAATTTCCAATATTTAAATTAGAAAATCAGGACGGAACTGTCATTACAAATGATACATTAAAAGGTAAAAAGGCGATTATATATTTTTATCCTAGAGATAATACACCTACTTGTACCACAGAAGCTTGTCACTTTAGAGACAATTTAGAAATGTTCAATGATTTAGATGTTGCAGTATATGGTATAAGTGGTGATTCAAAGAAAAAACACCAAAATTTTATTGAGAAACACGGATTGAATTTCGATTTATTAGTAGATGAAGATTTTAAATTAGCTAAAGAAACTGGCGTATATCAGTTAAAAAAATCATTTGGCAAAGAAAGTATGGGCATTGTAAGAACGACTTTTATAATAGATGAACAGGGTAAAGTATTAGATGTTATCGAGAAGGTTAAAGTTAAAACACAAATAGAAGAACTTAAAAACATTTTGGGGTGACATATATGAAAGTTGTTGGGTTGAATCGTATGCGTGAAGTTGAAACTGAATTACAACAACGCTTTTCAGATTTAGATTTTAAATTTTATAAAAAAGCATCAGAAATACCTGAGAGTGACTTGGCTAATTTAGATATATTAGTTGGTTATGATGGCGGTATAAATGAGGCATTTTTACGACGTTGTCCAAATTTAAAATGGATCGCATGGTTTGCAACGGGTGTAAATACATTACCGTTAGATTATATTGCAGATCACGGCATACTTTTAACTAATGGAAAAGGTGTTCAAGCTAAACAATTATCTGAATACATTTTAGCTTTCATTTTAGATGATTATAAAAAGATGAAACTATCATATGATAACCAACGACAACATATATATGATTCGAAAATAACTGGTAAACGCCTATCAGGACAAACAGTTTTATTTTTAGGTACAGGTGCAATTGCTACTAGAACTGCGAAGTTAGCAAAGGCTTTTAATATGAATTTAATTGGTCTGAGTAAGTCAGGTCAGAACAAAGATGAATTTGATGAGGTATATACTATCGAATCACTTGAAAGCACATTACCAAATGCTGACATTGTTATAAATGCTTTACCAGAAACGCAAGAAACGATTCATTTACTAAAGAAAAAACATTTTGAATTAATGAAAGATGAAGCACTTTTTATAAATATAGGACGAGGTAGCATAGTTAAAGAAGCGCTCTTAATAGAAGTATTAAAAAGTAGAGTTATTCGACATGCATATTTAGATGTGTTTGAAAATGAACCTTTGAAACCTAATCATGAATTATATGAATTGGATAATGTAACTATAACAGCGCATATAACTGGTAATGATTATGAAGCAAAGTATGACTTATTAGATATTTTTAAAAACAATCTAGTTAATTTTCTCAATAAGAATAGTCTAATTGAGAATGAAGTTGATGCTAAAAAAGGCTATTAAATGAAATCGTCATGTAAATATTGACACGCGCGCAATACTACAGTTATATTTATAGTAAGTAATAATTATTATTATATAAGAAAGATGGTGATATAGATGAGTGTTGAAATAGAATCAATTGAACATGAACTAGAAGAATCAATTGCATCATTGCGACAAGCAGGCGTAAGAATTACACCTCAAAGACAAGCAATATTACGTTATTTAATTTCTTCACATACTCATCCAACAGCTGATGAAATTTATCAAGCACTTTCACCTGATTTTCCAAATATAAGTGTTGCGACAATATATAATAACTTAAGAGTGTTTAAAGATATTGGAATTGTAAAAGAATTAACATATGGAGACTCATCAAGTCGATTCGACTTTAATACACATAATCATTATCATATTATATGTGAACAATGTGGTAAGATTGTTGATTTTCAATACCCACAGTTAAATGAAATTGAAAGATTAGCTCAGCATATGACTGACTTTGACGTAACACATCATCGAATGGAAATTTATGGAGTTTGTAAAGAATGCCAAGATAAATAATTTAACTTTGGTAGTATGACAAATTAAAAAGGCGTTAGCTTACTTCATATAAGTAAGCGTAATATTTAAGAAGTTAAACGACATGAAAGTTGTTTAACTTCTTTTTTATGCTTATTCTGAAAAATATTTAAATAGAAGAAAAGAACATTCTAATCAACGGTGGTATTAACTAATAACTAGTATCCTTTATAAATAAACATAAAAATATTCAAACGAAGGTTTACTAAATAACTATCCATAAAGTGAGGATAAGTTTGTTTGTAAAACTGAAGTAAAAAGCGTAAGGAATTACACTTTAGATACATATAGTACTTACGAATAGAAAATAATCCCTTCAACAGTAATTTTTAAACAAAAATAAGTGTTGTTTTATGTTGACTCTACTAAAATAACTTGATATTATATAAAAGTCGTCAAACGGCACTAATATTTAAAAAACAAATGTTTTAAGTTGTTGATTTAAAATATTAATAAAGTGTAAATTTGACTATTGAAATTCGAACAAATACATAATAAAATAATATTTGTTGAATTAATTGAGTTAGGAAATTTATTTTTTAGAAATAAAATAATTAAAAATAATTCTTGACTTACAAAAACTTACGAGTTATAATTAAATCTTGTAAGTGACAAACGAACATTGAAAACTGAATGACAATATGTCAACGTTAATTCCAAAAACGTAACTATTAGTTACAAACATTATTTAGTATTTATGAGCTAATCAAACATCATAATTTTTATGGAGAGTTTGATCCTGGCTCAGGATGAACGCTGGCGGCGTGCCTAATACATGCAAGTCGAGCGAACGGACGAGAAGCTTGCTTCTCTGATGTTAGCGGCGGACGGGTGAGTAACACGTGGA
>NZ_JACVZJ010000049.1:0-832 GCF_017151945.1 Staphylococcus sp. EG-SA-10 | reverse complement strand
TTATCATCATATCTATATTCCATTAAATAACAATCTTCTTTTTTGCCCTCGTGTAATTCATGTTCTGGCAAATCTTCAATAATTCTAAAACCAGATTTTTGGTATGCCCTTATTGCTCTTGGATTATACAGATATTAGTGAATGTACTATTGATAATAAACAAAATGTATTAGAAGAGTATATATTGTTGCGTGAAACTATTTATAATGATTTAACTGATATAGAAAAAGATTATATAGAAAGTTTTATGGAAAGACTAAATGCAACAACAGTTTTTGAGGGTAAAAAGTGTTTATGCCATAATGATTTTAGTTGTAATCATCTATTGTTAGATGGCAATAATAGATTAACTGGAATAATTGATTTTGGAGATTCTGGAATTATAGATGAATATTGTGATTTTATATACTTACTTGAAGATAGTGAAGAAGAAATAGGAACAAATTTTGGAGAAGATATATTAAGAATGTATGGAAATATAGATATTGAGAAAGCAAAAGAATATCAAGATATAGTTGAAGAATATTATCCTATTGAAACTATTGTTTATGGAATTAAAAATATTAAACAGGAATTTATCGAAAATGGTAGAAAAGAAATTTATAAAAGGACTTATAAAGATTGATTATATAATATATGAAAAGCTATTATAAAAGACATTAGTATTAAATAGTTTAAAAAAATGAAAAATAATAAAGGGAAGTGAGTCAAGTCCAGACTCCTGTGTAAAATGCTATACAATGTTTTTACCATTTCTACTTATCAAAATTGATGTATTTTCTTGAAGAATAAATCCATTCATCATGTAGGTCCATAAGAACGGCTCCAATTA
>NZ_JACVZJ010000048.1:0-1324 GCF_017151945.1 Staphylococcus sp. EG-SA-10 | reverse complement strand
AGTCAAGTCCAGACTCCTGTGTAAAATGCTATACAATGTTTTTACCATTTCTACTTATCAAAATTGATGTATTTTCTTGAAGAATAAATCCATTCATCATGTAGGTCCATAAGAACGGCTCCAATTAAGCGATTGGCTGATGTTTGATTGGGGAAGATGCGAATAATCTTTTCTCTTCTGCGTACTTCTTGATTCAGTCGTTCAATTAGATTGGTACTCTTTAGTCGATTGTGGGAATTTCCTTGTACGGTATATTGAAAGGCGTCTTCGAATCCATCATCCAATGATGCGCAAGCTTTTGAATATTTTGGTTGATCGATATAATCATGAATCAATCGATTTTTAGCCTCACGCGCTAAGTTAATATCTGTGAACTTAAAAATTCCTTTAACAGCTTCTCTGAAAGATTTTGAATTTTTTTTAGGAATGGTGGTAAAGATATTTCTTAGGAAGTGAACTTGGCATCTTTGCCAACTTACGTTGGTGAAGGATTTTCTAATGGCAGAGACTAATCCTTTGTGCGCATCAGAAATAACGAGTTCCGTACCTTGTAAACCGCGTTCTTTTAGGTATTCAAAAAATGTTGTCCAGGTCTCTTCGCTTTCGCCACTTTGAATCATGAAGCCGATAATTTCACGGTCGCCATCTTTGGTTATTCCAATCGCTATATGACAGCTTTTTGAGAGTACTCGATTTTCTTCTCGTACTTTTATATAGAGTACATCGGTCATTAAGTAAGGATAATTTTTTTCTGATAATAAACGATTCTGCCACTCGTTAACCATAGGTTCTAGCTGTTCTGTTAAGCTAGAAACGAAGGACTTAGAGACGGATTTACCACAAAGTTCTTCCACAATTTTTGATACTTTACGAGTTGAAACGCCTGATACATACATTTCCAACATTGAAGCCATGAGGGCTTTTTCGTTTCGTTGATAACGTTCAAACACTGTGGGTGAAAAATGGCCATCACGTGTTCTGGGTACTTTTAATTCTAGCGTGCCTACACGTGTCGTAAAGCTGCGCTCATAATAGCCATTTCGTTGACTTTGTCGGTTTTCTGTTCGTTCATATTCTTTTGCTTGAATATATTCTGTTCGTTGATTTTCCATTAGTTGATTAAATACCGTTGTTAAAATATTTTTAGAAACGTCATCCTTTACAGAATATTCAATAATGCTTTGAATCTCTTCGCTTTTCAGTGTAAAATGTACTTGGGTCATGTAAAAGTCCTCCTGGGTATGTTTTTGTCGTTAAAAACATTGTACCGTAAAAGGACTGTTATATGGCCTTTTTACTTTTACACAATTATACGGACTTTATC
>NZ_JACVZJ010000047.1:0-1336 GCF_017151945.1 Staphylococcus sp. EG-SA-10 | reverse complement strand
AAAATTTCCACCACCAACATCAAAATTCTCAACATCGCAACATAGCCAAATGTTATAATAAATCTATTACACAAAGAGATAAATTACTTATTCAAAGGCGGAGGAATCACATGTCTATTACTGAAAAACAACGTCAGCAACAAGCTGAATTACATAAAAAATTATGGTCGATTGCGAATGATTTAAGAGGGAATATGGATGCGAGTGAATTCCGTAATTACATTTTAGGCTTGATTTTCTATCGCTTCTTATCTGAAAAAGCGGAACAAGAATACGCAGATGCCTTGTCAGGTGAAGAAATCACGTATCAAGAAGCATGGGCAGATGAAGAATATCGTGAAGACTTAAAAGCAGAATTAATTGATCAAGTCGGTTACTTCATTGAACCGCAAGATTTATTCAGTGCGATGATTCGTGAAATTGAAACGCAAGATTTCGATATCGAACATCTGGCGACGGCAATTCGTAAAGTTGAAACATCAACACTAGGTGAAGAAAGTGAAAATGACTTTATCGGACTATTCAGCGATATGGATTTGAGTTCAACGCGTTTAGGTAACAATGTCAAAGAACGTACTGCGTTAATTTCCAAAGTTATGGTTAATCTTGACGACTTACCATTCGTTCACAGTGACATGGAAATTGATATGTTAGGTGATGCATACGAATTTCTTATCGGGCGCTTTGCGGCGACAGCGGGTAAAAAAGCAGGCGAGTTCTATACACCACAACAAGTATCTAAGATACTGGCGAAGATTGTGACAGATGGTAAAGATAAATTACGTCACGTGTATGACCCAACATGTGGGTCAGGTTCATTACTGTTACGTGTAGGTAAAGAAACGCAAGTGTATCGTTATTTCGGACAAGAACGTAACAATACCACATACAACTTAGCACGCATGAACATGTTATTACATGATGTACGTTATGAAAATTTCGATATACGTAATGATGACACGTTGGAAAATCCAGCCTTTTTAGGCCATACATTTGATGCGGTTATTGCGAACCCGCCATACAGTGCGAAATGGACAGCAGATTCAAAATTTGAAAATGATGAACGATTTAGTGGTTACGGCAAGCTTGCGCCAAAATCCAAAGCAGACTTTGCCTTTATTCAACACATGGTACATTACTTAGACGATGAAGGTACCATGGCCGTTGTACTCCCACATGGTGTCTTATTCCGTGGTGCCGCTGAAGGTGTCATTCGTCGTTATTTAATCGAAGAAAAGAACTACCTAGAAGCCGTGATTGGCTTACCAGCCAATATTTTCTATGGGACAAGTATTCCAACATGTATTTTAGTGTTTAAAAAATGTCGCCAACAAGA
>NZ_JACVZJ010000046.1:0-1471 GCF_017151945.1 Staphylococcus sp. EG-SA-10 | reverse complement strand
TTTTTTAATACACAAAAAGCGCAATTGCCTCTATAATTTAAAGTGACCAAACCCAAACTAAAGGAGACAAGTGCGCCTATGTGTAATGATACCTTAGAATTACTAAGAATAAAAGATGAAAATATAAATTATATAAACCAAGAAATTGACGTCATTATCAAAGGAAAAAAAGCAACAGTGGTTAATGCTGTACTAACGTATAAGCCTTCGGCCTGTTATTGTTGTGGTGTTAAAAATGAAGGACAAATTCATAAACATGGTAAGCGTGTTTCTCGTATTACTTTACTTAAAACTCAAGGGTATAACACATACCTCAACTTAGCTAAACAACGTTTTAAATGCTTAGAATGCAATGGCACTTTTACTGCTAAAACATCAATTGTTGATGAGTCGTGTTTTATCTCAAGATGTGTTACTCAAAAAGTTATAGAAGAAGCTACTAAAGTTAAAACAGAGATTGATACTGCAGAAGACAACTGTATCTCTCCATCTACTGTAAGTCGTATTAGAACTAAAGCGGCTAATTCATTGCGAATTAAACCGTTTAATTGTTTGCCAGAACACATCGCTATGGATGAATTTAAAAGCGTTAAAAATGTAACTGGGTCAATGAGTTTCATTTTTATAGATAATGATACTCATGATGTTATAGATATTTTAGAAAATAGAACTACAAGATTCTTGCGTGCCTATTTCGAGCGATTCGATTTAAAAAATCGACAACAAGTTAAGACGGTTACTATTGACATGTATGAACCCTATGTCCGATTATTTCGCGACCTATTTCCTAATGCGGCTATTATTTTTGACAGATTCCATATCGTTCAACATTTAAATAGAGAACTTAATAAGTATCGTGTACAAGTTATGAATGAATACCGTAATAAAAAAGGACCTAATTATACAATTTTTAAGAATAACTGGAAAGTTCTATTGATGGATACTAGTAAAACCATATTTAGTAAATACAGATGGAATAAATCTTTTAAGGCTTATAAACGCTCATCTGACATTGTAGAATTCATGCTTTCAAAAGACGATATACTACGACACTCCTACGAACTTGTCCAAGGATTACGAAAAGACCTAAGGTTATGTAATTGGCCTAAATTTATTAATCGTTTAAATTCAGTTAGTAAAAAGTCTGTGAGTAAGGGTGTATGGAAAGTGGTTAAATATTATAGAAAACATCAAAGGATGTTAAGAAATACAATTTATTACCCAGCATTTAATAATGGTGCTATAGAAGGAATTAATAATAAGATAAAATTAATCAAGCGAATTTCTTTTGGTTACAGAAATTTCAACAACTTTAAAGCACGTATAATGATGATTTTCAGCTTGTACAAAGGAGAAAAAAAGAAGACAACCAAGCCCAATAATGGACTGGCCGCCTAATAATAAAAACTCTAAAAGTTGTAATTTAAAATAGTTCTTTAAATTATATACCCACCACATTTGGTGGAGAACC
>NZ_JACVZJ010000045.1:0-1549 GCF_017151945.1 Staphylococcus sp. EG-SA-10 | reverse complement strand
TAATTGGAGCCGTTCTTATGGACCTACATGATGAATGGATTTATTCTTCAAGAAAATACATCAATTTTGATAAGTAGAAATGGTAAAAACATTGTATAGCATTTTACACAGGAGTCTGGACTTGACTGAGTTTATGGAAGAAGTTTTAATTGATGATAATATGGTTTTTGATATTGATAATTTAAAAGGATTTCTTAATGATACCAGTTCATTTGGGTTTATAGCTAAAGAAAATAATAAAATTATAGGATTTGCATATTGCTATACACTTTTAAGACCTGATGGAAAAACAATGTTTTATTTACACTCAATAGGAATGTTACCTAACTATCAAGACAAAGGTTATGGTTCAAAATTATTATCTTTTATTAAGGAATATTCTAAAGAGATTGGTTGTTCTGAAATGTTTTTAATAACTGATAAAGGTAATCCTAGAGCTTGCCATGTATATGAAAAATTAGGTGGTAAAAATGATTATAAAGATGAAATAGTATATGTATATGATTATGAAAAAGGTGATAAATAAATGAATATAGTTGAAAATGAAATATGTATAAGAACTTTAATAGATGATGATTTTCCTTTGATGTTAAAATGGTTAACTGATGAAAGAGTATTAGAATTTTATGGTGGTAGAGATAAAAAATATACATTAGAATCATTAAAAAAACATTATACAGAGCCTTGGGAAGATGAAGTTTTTAGAGTAATTATTGAATATAACAATGTTCCTATTGGATATGGACAAATATATAAAATGTATGATGAGTTATATACTGATTATCATTATCCAAAAACTGATGAGATAGTCTATGGTATGGATCAATTTATAGGAGAGCCAAATTATTGGAGTAAAGGAATTGGTACAAGATATATTAAATTGATTTTTGAATTTTTGAAAAAAGAAAGAAATGCTAATGCAGTTATTTTAGACCCTCATAAAAATAATCCAAGAGCAATAAGGGCATACCAAAAATCTGGTTTTAGAATTATTGAAGATTTGCCAGAACATGAATTACACGAGGGCAAAAAAGAAGATTGTTATTTAATGGAATATAGATATGATGATAATGCCACAAATGTTAAGGCAATGAAATATTTAATTGAGCATTACTTTGATAATTTCAAAGTAGATAGTATTGAAATAATCGGTAGTGGTTATGATAGTGTGGCATATTTAGTTAATAATGAATACATTTTTAAAACAAAATTTAGTACTAATAAGAAAAAAGGTTATGCAAAAGAAAAAGCAATATATAATTTTTTAAATACAAATTTAGAAACTAATGTAAAAATTCCTAATATTGAATATTCGTATATTAGTGATGAATTATCTATACTAGGTTATAAAGAAATTAAAGGAACTTTTTTAACACCAGAAATTTATTCTACTATGTCAGAAGAAGAACAAAATTTGTTAAAACGAGATATTGCCAGTTTTTTAAGACAAATGCACGGTTTAGATTATACAGATATTAGTGAATGTACTATTGATAATAAACAAAATGTATTAGAAGAGTATATATTGTTGCGTGAAACTATTTATAAT
>NZ_JACVZJ010000044.1:0-1660 GCF_017151945.1 Staphylococcus sp. EG-SA-10 | reverse complement strand
TGAACTGCACCCAGTCTAGTAGACAATTAAATAATTAAAATTAATGGTTGGTTTTGTTGTTATACAGAATCAGCCATTTTTAATGTAATTCTTTCATGATTAAAGAAAAGAATAAAATCATGAATTGTTTTTGTAGCTTCTTCTACACTATTAAATTTAAAGTGCTTATTTCCTCTAAAAATTTCACTTTTTATTGTACCCCATACACCTTCCATTGGACCGTTATCGATACATTTGCTAACACGTGACATACTTTGAATCATGTCACATTCATCCAACATATGTTTAAATGTTTTCGATGTATATTGAAAACCTCGGTCACTATGAAATAAAATACCTTTGGTATTTTCTACTTTTTCTATCGCTTGATTGAATGTTTTAAATACTAATTGATTATTGTTAGAAGGGCCTAGCTCATAACTAACAATACGTTTAACACCTAAGTCATAAATGGCACTCAAATATATCTTACTACCTTCTTTGATTTTAAATTCTGTTACATCTGTTAACCAAACTTTATTTGGCGTATCAATGTCAAATTGTCGATTAAGCTTATTTTCTGATGTGATTTGTGGCGTTGAACGGCGATAAGGTTTTCGCTTTTGACGTATTACCGCTTTTAAATTAAGTTCTTTCATCAAACGATAAATTCGCTTTCGGTTTACTTGTTTACCTAGTTTTAATCGAATATAGATATAAATGCGACGATAGCCATAAATACCGTTATACTTATGATAGATTGATTCTATTTCTCGCTTAAGTTGTTCATTCTCTAATTCAAGTTCACTCGATTGATAATGTACCCACTTATAATAACTCGCTCTAGAAATGCCTAAAATACGACACAAGCGTTGGATAGGGTATTGATGTTTTAACGCTTCAATCGTTTTGTATGCCGTGATTTGTTTTCTCTTTGAATCATCTCTCTTTCCAATGCTTGAAACTTTTTTAAAACGTCATTTTCCATCTCTAATAATCGATTTTGTGCTTTTAATGCTTGAATTTCAGCTTCCTTTTGTTCTTCTGGCGTCATCATAGATTTGGGTTTTCCTTTGCCTCTGCCATCTACTAATCCATTTTTACCATGTGCTTGATACTTTTGAACCCACTGGTAAATTTGACCGTATGAGATATTAAAGTGTTCTGCAACTTCTCTATAAGATTGTTTATGATTCAAGTAATATTCAACAATTGTGACACGTTCTTCAAATGTGGTTTTTCTTGCTTTCATGATATACACCCCAGTTTTCGGAGATTGACTCTTAATCTCTTTTCCTACAGTATACATTTTTATCCAATTTTTGACTTGTGTCGAACTACGAATATTGTATTTGATTGCGAGATCTTGGGTTGATTGATTTGAATTCAAATATTCATTTACAACTTTTAATTTTAGTTCCTTTGAATAGTGATTGTATTGTTTTTGTGTAAGTAGTGTTTCAATACCATGGGTTTTATAATATTTATACTTAGGATACAAAGTATTGACATTAATATCTAATTGTAATGTATCGATTAAGTATTGAAACGACACGCCTTTTTCATATTCTTGAAACATATATAGCAGTACATCTATGTCTACTTTAGGTTTTATTGACATAAATAAAGCTCCCTTCAAAGTTTTCATTTTTTCAATGTCTACTTTGAAGGGAGCATTTCA
>NZ_JACVZJ010000043.1:0-2596 GCF_017151945.1 Staphylococcus sp. EG-SA-10 | reverse complement strand
TTCAGTGTAAAATGTACTTGGGTCATGTAAAAGTCCTCCTGGGTATGTTTTTGTCGTTAAAAACATTGTACCGTAAAAGGACTGTTATATGGCCTTTTTACTTTTACACAATTATACGGACTTTATCTATTTTGCAACATCTACACCATACATTTTGTTCAATAATTTTAATTTGTTCGTGAAAGTTGTACCCTTGACACCTTGTTTCTCTTGTAAATGTCTTTTTTTATAAGTTATTTTAGGATTTTCTTTTACAAGATTGAAATAACTAGATACTTGATACTTATATTCAGATTTTTCTTTATTGTAGAGATAAATATCAATATGAACCTTAAACACCTCTTGAAAAGCTTGCTTTTTATTTTTAGAATCATTCATGAGTTGCTTTAAAGCATTATACAATTGATTTTTATCCTCTTCTAATATTTGATTTGAAAATTTGCATAAATACCATTCTTTAGTCACATCAATGTCATTTGTTCGCTCATTTAAGTAACAATGTTCTTGAATGCCTCGTTGAATACTACTTAATGATTCACTTTCAAACTGTATTTTTATGCCTTGACTATCCAATATTACTTTACCAAAATTAATCATAAACTGCTCATATGTACTAATAAAATCTTGTACCTCTCCTGCATATTCTGGTTGTAACAACGGTGATAATGGAATTTTATCTTCCATAGGCAAAATTTTAAACTTTTTGGTACACTCTTTTATATTATTTATAATTTGATCATCGATATGAACCGTATACTGCATATATGTAGTATTTTCAGTAGATTTTAGAGCTGTAATATTTTTATTCACTTAATTCACCTTCATTGACCCATCTTTATTTAATTATAACTATTTATGTATGCTGTAGCACTACCACTACCCAATTTTAAATTTGGTAATGCTTTTTTGTATAAATTTAAATTGTTTAATGTTGTCATCTTTTTGTTATTACAATTATGATTAAATTACTATTAATACATGTTTATTATTTTAGTTAATTCAACTTTAACAGCATTTTTCAAACTATTAGGGGTCTCTACTTTTACATTGACACCACCTGTGACAATTAACTTAGCTATAAAATCTATATCTTTCGCGTTCACTTTTGATTTAAATAAATATGTCTCTTCGTCAATATTTTCAATCATATAGTCACTCCACAGGTAGCCTTTCAAGATATTCAATCCCATAACATTGCTTCTAATAAGAATATCAATAGCTGTTTCATTTTTAACCATGAACTGTTGAAAATTCTGCATAGTTATATCATTACACTCTTGAGTCTCTCCCATTTCATATAGTTCTTTTATTTTCGAAATATTTAATAGATTCACTAACTTTGATTCTATATTAGCTACAACAAAATACCATTGATGATTTTTATACATAATGCCAATACCTTTATATTGTTCTTTAATATAGTTTTGTGAATAACAGGTTTCAAAAGACTTATTCTCAATTATCAATCTAATGATTTCATTAAATAACTTATAACTTTTGAACTGATACTTATCTTCATTAAAATATTGAAATAGATCATTATATTGGTTTATTAACTCTTTTTTATTCGAGTTATTATATAATTTTTTTAATATTTCTTGATATTCTGTTTGAAAAGGTAGATTACTCACATTTGAAATACTCGAAAGTGTAAATACTAAAGCTTTCAACTCTTCATCTGAGATTGCTATTTTCGTTTGGTCTCGATTACCTATGATCGTATAACCACCATTTTTCCCTGGATTACTATATAAAGGTACTCCTAATGCTTCAATTTCTTTTATATCCCTTAAAGCGGTACTACGAGAAATATTAAATTCTGACATTAAATCATTTAATTTGAAGTTCCTATTTTCATTACAATATTCAATCATATTATATAATCTAACAGATTTTTTCATTATTATTCTCCTTTTAGTGTCAATAGATGACACTAATTAAGTATATACTCTATTTATAACAAATCTAAGGAGGAAAAAACATGAAATTTCAAGTAAGTCCATATTTTTTAATCACTCAAAATGCAGAGGGTTTAAAAAAGTTGTATGAAGAGCTGTTTGGCGCTAAAACACTGTATATTCAACGTATTAAAGATAGACCTATAGATAAGAAACTTAATATTGACGAAAATGATTTAAATAAAATTGATCAATGTGTACTTCAATTTGGAGATATAAAAATTATGATCGCAGATGACACTGAAGGTTTGCCCATAACACAAGGTAATAATATATCTCTTTGTCTCACTTTTGACCAAGTAGAAGAAACTAAACATGTATATGACCAGTTAATAGAAAAAGGCAGTGAGGTATTGAAAACATTTAGTCCAGAATTCTATACTGAAGGTTATGGTTATGTAAGAGATCCTTATGGTATCTCTTTGCATTTATTTACAAAGAGAAAAAATTAGGTTCTGCTGCAAAGTTGAAAAATAAATGTCTAATCTCAATTTTAAAATAATACTTTGTGTTAACTTGCTAGCATGATGCTAATTTCGTGGCATGGCGAAAATCCGTAGATCTGAAGAGACCTGCGGTTCTTTTTATATAGAGCGTAAATACATTCAATACCTTTTAAAGTATTCTTTGCTGTATTG
>NZ_JACVZJ010000042.1:0-2624 GCF_017151945.1 Staphylococcus sp. EG-SA-10 | reverse complement strand
TACACATAGGCGCACTTGTCTCCTTTAGTTTGGGTTTGGTCACTTTAAATTATAGAGGCAATTGCGCTTTTTGTGTATTAAAAAAAGCAGGAAGTTTTACCTTCCCACCATAAAAGATGAAGAACCTGTAAATAACAGTTAATATACCGGTGGTCGGGGTCGAACCGACACTCCACAAGTGGAACGGGATTTTGAGTCCCGCGCGTCTGCCAATTCCGCCACACCGGCTTAATGGTAAACAAAAAACTTCCCTTTGGAAGCAATTATGGAGCGGAAGATAGGATTTACACCTATACCTCGTTCCGGGAAGGAACGTGTTCTAAAAGTTGAACTACTCCCGCAAATATTAAATTATGGAGCGGAAGATAGGATTTACACCTATACCTCATTCCAGGAAGGAATGTATTCTAAGAGTTGAACTACTCCCGCATAAACCTGGAGGCGGCAACCGGATTTGAACCGGTGATAAAGGTTTTGCAGACCTCTGCCTTACCACTTGGCTATGCCGCCAATAACTGGGCTAGCTGGATTCGAACCAACGAGTGACGGAGTCAAAGTCCGTTGCCTTACCGCTTGGCTATAGCCCATTAATAATAAGGGCGGCTGAAGGGGATCGAACCCTCGAATGTCGGAACCACAATCCGATGTGTTAACCACTTCACCACAGCCGCCATGGCAGGGGCAGTAGGAATCGAACCCACACCAAAGGTTTTGGAGACCTCTATTCTACCGTTGAACTATGCCCCTATTAAAAATAATAAATGGAGGGGGGCAGATTCGAACTGCCGAACCCGAAGGAGCGGATTTACAGTCCGCCGCGTTTAGCCACTTCGCTACCCCTCCATAAATGGTGCCGGCCAGAGGACTTGAACCCCCAACCTACTGATTACAAGTCAGTTGCTCTACCAATTGAGCTAGGCCGGCTAAGAAATGGTTCAGGACAGAGTCGAACTGCCGACACATGGAGCTTCAATCCATTGCTCTACCAACTGAGCTACTGAACCATAATAAAAATGTAATGATGGCGGTCTCGACGGGAATCGAACCCGCGATCTCCTGCGTGACAGGCAGGCGTGTTAACCGCTACACTACGAGACCTATAAAATATTGCGGGAGGCGGATTTGAACCACCGACCTTCGGGTTATGAGCCCGACGAGCTACCGAACTGCTCCATCCCGCGATAATAAAAAATAATGGCGGAGGAAGAGGGATTCGAACCCCCGCGGCCCGTTAAGGCCCTGTCGGTTTTCAAGACCGATCCCTTCAGCCGGACTTGGGTATTCCTCCATTATTATAGGTAAATCGCTATTAATTATAAAATTAAATGGCGGTCTCGACGGGAATCGAACCCGCGATCTCCTGCGTGACAGGCAGGCGTGTTAACCGCTACACTACGAGACCATTAGTAAAACGGAGGAAGAGGGATTCGAACCCCCGCGAGCCGTTAAGCCCCTGTCGGTTTTCAAGACCGATCCCTTCAGCCGGACTTGGGTATTCCTCCAAAATTATATGGACCTTGCAGGACTCGAACCTGCGACCGAACGGTTATGAGCCGTTAGCTCTAACCAACTGAGCTAAAGGTCCTAAATATAATTTTACAACTAATAAATAGTGGCGGTGGAGGGGATCGAACCCCCGACCTCACGGGTATGAACCGTACGCTCTAGCCAGCTGAGCTACACCGCCTTATATAGTTTGTAAATAATATGGTGGAGACTAGCGGGATCGAACCGCTGACCTCCTGCGTGCAAAGCAGGCGCTCTCCCAGCTGAGCTAAGCCCCCATAATAATTACAGTATATCGGGAAGACAGGATTCGAACCTGCGACCCCTTGGTCCCAAACCAAGTGCTCTACCAAGCTGAGCTACTTCCCGTATAATTAACGCGCCCGATAGGAGTCGAACCCATAACCTCTTGATCCGTAGTCAAACGCTCTATCCAATTGAGCTACGGGCGCATATGTTTTTATTGAAAATGGTGCCGAGGACCGGAATCGAACCGGTACGGTGATCACTCACCGCAGGATTTTAAGTCCTGTGCGTCTGCCAGTTCCGCCACCCCGGCACTATAAAAATGGAGCAGAAGACGGGATTCGAACCCGCGACCCCAACCTTGGCAAGGTTGTATTCTACCGCTGAACTACTTCTGCATATGCGGGTGAAGGGAGTCGAACCCCCACGCCGTAAGGCGCTAGATCCTAAGTCTAGTGCGTCTGCCAATTCCGCCACACCCGCAAATGGTGAGCCATAGAGGATTCGAACCTCTGACCCTCTGATTAAAAGTCAGATGCTCTACCAACTGAGCTAATGGCTCTTCCATGGTGCCGGCCAGAGGACTTGAACCCCCAACCTACTGATTACAAGTCAGTTGCTCTACCAATTGAGCTAGGCCGGCAATATGTAAGAATAAATGGTGGAGAATGACGGGTTCGAACCGCCGACCCTCTGCTTGTAAGGCAGATGCTCTCCCAGCTGAGCTAATTCTCCGATTTAAAACTGCCTGGCAACGTTCTACTCTAGCGGAACGTAAGTTCGACTACCATCGACGCTAAGGAGCTTAACTTCTGTGTTCGGCATGGGAACAGGTGTGACCTCCTTGCTATAGTCACCAGACATATGAATGT
>NZ_JACVZJ010000041.1:0-3761 GCF_017151945.1 Staphylococcus sp. EG-SA-10 | reverse complement strand
TTTTCAGTAATAGACATGTGATTCCTCCGCCTTTGAATAAGTAATTTATCTCTTTGTGTAATAGATTTATTATAACATTTGGCTATGTTGCGATGTTGAGAATTTTGATGTTGGTGGTGGAAATTTTTGAGTTTTAGTGGCGCAATTGTTATTGAAAAATTTTATGGAAATGTTGTAGCTTTCAAATGCTTTCAAAATCATTTATATTCTCATTGATGTCAAAAAGTTGTTCATACATACATAAATAAAACCAATCAACAATTGAGTTGGTGAAAATCAATCATTGATTGGCTTTGATGCATATTAAATAATGCAATATATATTAATAAATGTTAGTTATAGTATATTTTGTCAGGATTGGGTGAATGTCTAAGTTTTAATTATTTATCTAAATTATCTGCAATGAATTTCTTAATTTCAGGAGAGAAATAAACAGCAAATCCTCTTTTACTTTCACCTGATGGAGTATTACCAGCAAAAATTACACCAATTGCTTCTCGTTTACTATTTAATATAGGTGAACCAGAACTGCCAGGCTGGATAATTGCATCCGATGTCACTATATTTCCATTCACTGATAATACTTTACCAGTTGATTCATACATTTGTAGTTTATTTCCATTAGGATTTGGATAACCAATAACAGATATAGGTTCACTTTCTTTAGCTTCTGATGCTATTTTAAATTTGCTAGTGAAATCTTTGAATTTTCTACCTTTTGGTTGTGTTGATTTTTCTTCAACTTGTACGACCGCAATATCTTCTTTACCAGGATAGTCTACAATCTTAGTAACTTTATAAAGTCCACCACCGTTATTATAAAAACCATTAGGATGAGCTTTAATTTCATCACCGACTTTCATGTGATAAGTAACATGTTTATTAGTAATGATTGTATGATTTCCAACTACAAAGCCTGTTCCAGCGCCCATCCATGTAACACCACTGTATGGTGCAACATTCGTATTGGTAATTAATTTCACACTATTTTCGGCTTTGGCCGTTTGTTGAATCCCCTCAACCATTGTTGTGCCGACGCCAGTCACTGATGTTAAAATCGTCAATGCTGCAATACTTTTGATGATTATATTTTTATTCATTTTTGTGCTCCTCTGTTTATTCATGATGCTTTTGATATAGACGTTTGTTTTTTTATGTTATATTCACCGATGTTTTTTCATTAAAATCATTGAACAACATGTTCTTGGTGTAAATTTAAATATGTTTATTGTTCAATGTGCTTTTGAATAAATTCTTTGATTTGAGGCGTAAAATAAACTGCACCATTGTATTCTGATCCGATTTTTCCAATACCTCCATAAACAACTCCTACGACTTCATTATTTGAATTTAAAACTGGAGATCCTGAATTTCCAGGCTCGATATATGCATCAAAATTTAAATTATTATCTTTAATACTTTTTACAGTTCCAGTTGATTCAAATTGTTTGAATGTATTTTGAGCTGGTAAAGGGTATCCAATAACTTTAATTTTGTCGTTAACTTTTGCATCTTTGGCAAATTTAAAAGCTTGTACATTTTCGTTAAAATTATAACCATTTGGTCCACGTTCAACTGCTTGTTCTTCAACGTTCATTACTGATATATCCTCATTACCTGGATAATCAGAAATATTTTTAATTTTATAAATGCCACCGTTGCCTTTGTCGCCATTTGGGTGGGCAGTAATTCTATCGCCAACTTTATAGTCTTTTGATACATGTTTATTGGTGATAATTGTATTTTTTCCAATTACAAAACCTGTCGCATCTTTAAATGAAACGACGCCATTATATGGAAAAACATTTGTATCTTTAACTTGCGTAACATTCTTCTCTGCATTTGCTATTTGTTGTGTCTCATCAACGACTGCAGCATTTATTCCAGTTACTGAGGTTAGAATGGCTAATGCTGCCATGCTTTTAATGACTATATTTTTATTCATTTTCAAGCTCCTTTACAATTCGAGATATGTTGCAACGCTCGTTTAAAGTCAATTTGTTTATTTATCTATGTTTTCTGCAATGAACTTTTTAATCTCAGGTGTAAAGTAGACGCCATATGCATTTCTGTTGTCATCATTTTTTACATCAGAAGCAAAATGAATACCAACTAATTCGTTGTTGCTGTTTAATACAGGTGATCCAGAGTTTCCGCTTTCAGTATGCGCTGAATATACAATGCTGCTACCTTCTACTGACATCACAGGACCAGTTGACTCATGTAAAACATATTTATTTTTGTATGGGTGTGGATAACCGATCACTTTAATTCGGTCACCAGCTTTAGCCCCTGCTGCATATTTGAATGGCGTTACATTATCATTAAAATTAAACCCTTTTGGACCACGTTCTATTGCATGTTCTTCAACTTTAATGACTGATACATCTTCTTTACCTGGATAATTAATAATCTTTTTAATCGAATAAATACCACCATTACTTTTATCACTATTTGGATGTGCAGTAATACGATCGCCAACTTTGTAATTTTTCGACACATGTTTATTTGTTAAAATAGTATTCTTTCCAATTACAAATCCAGTTGCACTATTAAAAGCAACTACACCAGTATATGGAAAAATATTAGTATCTTTAACTTTTGTGACATTATTTTCTGCTTTGGCAGTTTGTTGAACTTCCTCAACCAATGTTGTTCCAATACCTGCTACAGATGTTACAATTGTTAAAGCTGCTAAACTCTTGATGACTACGTTTTTGTTCATTTTAAGTTCCTCTTTTTTAATTATTTTGATATCTAGATACATAATTCAGTATATTTAGTTAATTATGTAACCGTTTTCTTAAACGCTCTTTAAAAAATCAACTTCACGAATGATGTGCTGATACTCTATTTTTAAAAATATTATTACTTTTAGCGATATGTTTGTTAGTTACGATTGTATTTTTACCAACAACTACACCAGTACCACCCGCAAATGTTACTACTGAATTGTATGGTGCCTTAGTTGCATCGGTAATTTCTTTGACATTCTTTTCTGCTTTGGCAATTGAATGAGGCTGATCAGAAATATTTTCAGCGAAACCAAGAGATGTTAAAATAGTTAAAGCAGTTAAACCTTTAACGATTACATTTTTATTCATATTTTACCTCCTTTCAAATTTATTTTTATAGTTAATGTATCTAGATACACATTTACTATATACATTTTATATAAAAATATTAATTAAATATTAATTAACTACTTATTAACATTTTATTAAATTCATATACATGAATTGACTCATTTATTTAAATATGCTTAAAACTCAATATCACGCAATTAAAATTGACTTATCAGGATTATTTTGGTCTTAAATATTAATTATAGAACTGAAATTGTAATATTTATTCGGAAATTAGGTGATTGAATATTTATGGCGGAATGGTGAACAATTCATGTGTTTATAATCTTTCACTTTATTATGTATTGTGTTTAACTATATTATTAGCGATTAGTTCCCCTATTATTTATGACAATATGCAGTCAATCAATGAAACATGCATGTATGAGTATATTTGGAACTAGTAATGTATTGTTAATTATTGAAGATAATTGAATTATGGAATTTTTTTCGAGATATGTTATTTCGGGGATCAGATTTTGCGATTTTGACTTGGATAGAGTAGTTGCGATTTGTAAATACGTTTTTCAGGTTTGATTCAATTTCGTTGTTAAGATAATATTGATTAGTTTCACTGACATGTTGATGCATGTCTTTTTTTTGTTCTGATAAAGTAAAAAATGTTTACTTAATATG
>NZ_JACVZJ010000040.1:0-4943 GCF_017151945.1 Staphylococcus sp. EG-SA-10 | reverse complement strand
CATCCTTGTTAAATTGTTTATATCTGAAATAGTTCATACAGAAGACTCCTTTTTGTTAAAATTATACTATAAATTCAACTTTGCAACAGAACCGTATTATGGAATAGAGATGTTGGTAACATTTATACAGGATCATTATACTTAAGTTTAATTTCGTTATTACAGAACCACACATTCCAACCAGAAGAGAAAGTATGTCTATTTAGTTATGGTTCAGGAGCAGTAGGAGAAATCTTTAGTGGTTCAATCGTTAAAGGATATGACAAAGCATTAGATAAAGAGAAACACTTAAATATGCTAGAATCTAGAGAGCAATTATCAGTCGAAGAATACGAAACATTCTTTAACAGATTTGATAATCAAGAATTTGATTTCGAACGTGAATTGACACAAGATCCATATTCAAAAGTATACTTATACAGTATAGAAGACCATATCAGAACATATAAGATAGAGAAATAAACTAGTGGCCGATTGTGCTTGATGAGCTTGGGACATAAATCCTAACTCGAAATAAATAAGCATATCACTAAACTGATTTTTTAAAGTTTACAGTGATATGCTTATTTTTTTATCTTACGATTTTGTACGTGCATGCTTGCCTAGGGGTATGGCTCGAGCCATTAGTCTCTCGCACATACTATTCCCTCAGGCGTCAGCACTTACAAAATCGGTTGTAATTTTCATTTTTATACGCATTCTTACTGAGATTATACTAATAAGAGGAATAGTAAAAGCAATTCTAAGTAAAATTGCAGATAAGAGGTTTGTTAAAAGCAGTTCTAAGTAAAATTACAGATAAGAGGTACGTTAAAAGCAGTTCTAAGTAAAATTGCAGATAAGAGGTTTGTTAAAAGCAGTTCTAAGTAAAATTGCAGATAAGAGGTACGTTAAAAGCAATTCCATGCAAAATTGCTGATAAGGGGTAAGTTAAAAGCAGTTCTCAGTAAAATTGCAGATAAGAGGTACGTTAAAAGCAGTTCTAGGCAAAATTGCAGATAAGAGGTGCGTTAAAAGCAATTCCATGCAAAATTGCTGATAAGGGGTAAGTTAAAAGCAATCCTAAGTAAAATTGCAGATAAGAGGTAAGTTAAAAGCAATCCTAAGTAAAATTGCAGATAAGGGGTACAGAAAAACTAGACTTGATTACAAAATGGAGCTTGGGACATAAATGATTTTTTAAAAATGAGATGAGACGTAGATTAACTCCATAATCAATACGAATCTATCGACTTCTTTATTTATGATATTCATCTCTTTTTAATGGAAATAAAAGTGCGATTAATGTGATAATACAGTTACGTTAATTAAAAAAATAAAAATGCAAGGAGAGGTAATATGCTAACTGTATATGGACATAGAGGATTACCTAGTAAAGCTCCGGAAAATACAATTGCATCATTTAAAGCTGCTTCAGAAGTAGAAGGTATAAACTGGTTGGAGTTAGATGTTGCAATTACAAAAGATGAACAACTGATTATCATTCATGATGATTATTTAGAACGGACTACAAATATGTCCGGGGAAATAACTGAATTGAATTATGATGAAATTAAAGATGCTTCTGCAGGATCTTGGTTTGGTGAAAAATTCAAAGATGAACATTTGCCAACTTTCGATGATGTAGTAAAAATAGCAAATGAATATAATATGAATTTAAATGTAGAATTAAAAGGTATTACTGGACCGAATGGACTAGCACTTTCTAAAAGTATGGTTAAGCAAGTGGAAGAACAATTAACAAACTTAAATCAGAATCAAGAAGTGCTCATTTCAAGCTTTAATGTTGTGCTTGTTAAACTTGCAGAAGAAATCATGCCACAATATAACAGAGCAGTTATATTCCATACAACTTCGTTTCGTGAAGACTGGAGAACACTTTTAGATTACTGTAATGCTAAAATAGTAAACACTGAAGATGCCAAACTTACTAAAGCAAAAGTAAAAATGGTAAAAGAAGCGGGTTATGAATTGAACGTATGGACTGTAAACAAACCAGCACGTGCAAACCAACTTGCTAATTGGGGAGTTGATGGTATCTTTACAGACAATGCAGATAAAATGGTGCATTTGTCTCAATAGAAAGTTAGAGGTGAGTCTTACGTTTCAGTGACGGTAGACTTACCTTTAACATGTTACATACTAAAAAATTAATTTGAATAAGAAAGAGAGACATATATGAAATACGATGATTTTATAGTAGGAGAAACATTCAAAACAAAAAGCCTTCATATTACAGAAGAAGAAATTATCCAATTTGCAACAACTTTTGATCCTCAATATATGCATATAGATAAAGAAAAAGCAGAACAAAGTAGATTTAAAGGTATCATTGCATCTGGCATGCATACACTTTCAATATCATTTAAATTATGGGTAGAAGAAGGTAAATACGGAGAAGAAGTTGTAGCAGGAACACAAATGAATAACGTTAAATTTATTAAACCTGTATACCCAGGTAATACATTGTACGTTATCGCTGAAATTACAAATAAGAAATCCATAAAAAAAGAAAATGGACTCGTTACAGTGTCACTTTCAACATACAATGAAAATGAAGAAATTGTATTTAAGGGAGAAGTAACAGCACTTATTAATAATTCATAATAAAACAGTGAAGCAACCATCGTTACGGATTGCTTCACTGTTTTGTTATTCATCTATATCGTATTTTTTATTACCGTTCTCATATAGCTCATCATACACTTTACCTGAGATTTTGGCATTGTAGCTAGCCATTCCTTTATCTTGTACATCTTTAACATTAATAGCCATCATCATGTTTGGATTATCTTTATCATATGATATAAACCACCCAATTTGTCTGCCAGTTTCTCCTTGTTTCATTTTGAGTTCTGCAGTACCGGATTTGCCAATTAAGTTTGCATAAGATCTATAAATATCTTCTTTATGTGTTTTATTTACGACTTGTTGCATACCATCAGTTAATAGATTGATATTTTCTTTGGAAATAATATTTTTCTTCCAAACTTTGTTTTTCGTGTCTTTTAATAAGTGAGGTGCGTTAATATTGCCATTATTTTCTAATGCGCTATAGATTGAAAGGATCTGTACTGGGTTAATCAGTATTTCACCTTGTCCGTAACCTGAATCAGCTAATAATATTTCATTATCTAAATTTTTGTTTGAAATTTGAGCATTATAAAATGGATAATCACTTGGTATATCTTCACCAACACCTAGTTTTTTCATGCCTTTTTCAAATTTCTTACTGCCTAATTCGAGTGCTACTCTAGCAAAGAAAATGTTATCTGATGATTCTATTGCTTGTTTTAAGTCGATATTACCATTTACCACTTCATATCTTGTAACGTTGTAACCACCCCAAGATTTATCTTTTTGCCAACCTTTACCATCGATTTTATAACTTGTTTTATCGTCTAATGTTTTGTTATTTAACCCAATCATTGCTGTTAATATTTTTTGAGTTGAACCTGGTGAAGTTGTAATCTGGAACTTGTTGAGCAGAGGTTCTTTTTTATCTTCGGTTAATTTATTATATTCTTCGTTACTCATGCCATACATAAATGGATAGACGTCATATGAAGGTGTGCTTACAAGTGCTAATAATTCACCTGTTTGAGGGTGGATAGCAGTACCTGAGCCATAATCATTTTTCATGTTGTTATAAATACTCTTTTGAACTTTAGCATCAATAGTTAGTTGAATATCTTTGCCATCTTTTTTCTTTTTCTCTATTAATGTATGTGCGATTGTATTGCTATTATCGTCAACGATTGTGACACGATAGCCATCTTCATGTTGGAGCTTTTTATCGTAAAGTTTTTCGAGTCCCTTTTTACCAATAACTGCATCATCTTTATAGCCTTTATATTCTTTTTGTTTTAATTCTTCAGAGTTAATGGGACCAACATAACCTAATAGATGTGAAGTCGCTTTTCCTAGAGGATAGTTACGACTTTCTGTTTCATTAGTTGTAAGATGAAATTTTTTTGCGAAATCTCTTAAATATTCATCCATTTTTTTAACGGTTTTAAGTGGAACGAAGGTATCATCTTGTACCCAATTTTGATCCATTTGTTGTTTGATATAGTCTTCAGAAATACTTAGTTCTTTAGCGATTGCTTTATAATCTTTTTTAGATACATTCTTTGGAACGATGCCTATCTCATATGCTGTTCCTGTATTGGCCAATTCCACATTGTTTCGGTCTAAAATTTTACCACGTTCTGATTTTAAATTTTCAATATGTATGCTTTGGTCTTTCTGCATTCCTGGAATAATGACGCTATGATCCCAATCTAACTTCCACATACCATCTTCTTTAACAAAATTAAATTGAACGTTGCGATCAATGTTACCGTAGTTTGTTTTAATTTTATATTGAGCATCTACTCGTTTTTTATTTTTAGATACTTTTTTTATTTTACGATCCTGAATGTTTATATCTTTAACGCCTAAACTATTATATATTTTTATCGGACGTTCAGTCATTTCTACTTCACCATTATCGCTTTTAGAAATATAACTGCTATCTTTATAAACTTGTTTGAAATTTTTATCTTCAATTGCATCAATAGTATTATTAATTTCTTTATCTTTTGAAGCATAAAAATATATACCAAACCCGACAACTACAACTATTAAAATAAGTGGAACAATTTTTATCTTTTTCATCAATATCCTCCTTATATAAGACTACATTTGTAATATATTACAAATGTAGTATTTATGTCAAAATAATGTTATAATTTTTGTGATATGGAGGTGTAGAAGGTGTTATCATCTTTTTTAATGTTAAGTATAATCAGTTCATTGCTCACGATATGTGTAATTTTTTTAGTGAGAATGCTCTATATAAAATATACGGTTCTGTTGCAAAGTTGAATTTATAGTATAATTTTAACAAAAAGGAGTCTTCTGTATGAACTATTTCAGATATAAACAATTTAACAAGGATA